>JALQVX010000314.1 GCA_023263555.1 Crocinitomix sp. | reverse complement strand
AGGCCAGAAATAAACTTCGTCATAAAATTATTTTAAATCAGTGAACGAAGATACCAAAAATTCTGCCAATATTACTATCGAGTAGCATGGAGATCGAAGGTTTATGTCTTCATGGATGAGAGATCCTCTGCTTTGAGATGTTAAACTTCTTCAACTTAACGAATGAAAAAATACTTTTATCGATAAAACAAAGAAGCGCCACAGTTTTTAATGTAAATTAGCAAAAAATAATAGTATGAAAAATAAGCTTTTAATACTAGGACTTTCTTTAGGAATTTGGGCCTTTACCACGGCACAAGTTAATCCTCATGCGATAGGAATTCGTGGAGGATCGGGTACATTCGGTAATGGCGCTGAAATCTCTTATCAACACGGATTTGGAGACGCTAATCGTTTGGAGTTGGATCTCGGTTGGAGAGGCAACAGAAACAATGGAAATGATTACAGTAGTTTTGGTCTTACTGGAATATACCATTGGGTTTGGAATATTACGAGTGGTTTAAATTGGTATGTTGGACCAGGCGCACAACTTGGGTTTTACCAAAATAAATCGAATAACAATGATGATGGGATCACGCTCGCATTAGGTGGACAAGTTGGTTTAGAATTTGATTTCAATGAACTTGGAGCACCTTTACTATTAAGCCTAGACACTCGTCCAATGTGGGGGTTTGTTGGCGGAGGATCTGGTTTCGGTTACGGTGGAGCCTTAGGACTTCGATATACTTTTTAATCCAATAGAAATTAATAATGAGAAAGGGCTTCGGCCCTTTTTTTTATGCCTTTTCTTGGATTAGATCAAGAATTGAATCGACATTCAATACGACAGAATTTGAGGAAGAGAGCCAATGAATTGGGTAGCCTCTTTTTTCCATTCTTCTAAACCATGTCATTTGCTTTTTTGCAAATTGATGAATTGCCGTTGAAAGTCCTTCGAACAATTCCCTTTTCGTGATTTTTTTTTGTAAATACTGACCGACCCACTTATACTCTAGTCCGTAATAATCCAAATCATCATAGGTGAGCCCCTGCTCTATCAATCGCTTCACCTCTTCTATTAATCCATGATTCATGCGATAACTCAGCCGATCACTAATTTTTTTTCTTCTTTCGTCCCGATCAATTTCAATCCCAATTATTAAGGGCTTCAGGTGCAAAGGTCTTGTAGGTTTCCAATCGGGATTGTTTTTTAAAAAAGTATCGATTTCAATGGCCCTCATTTTACGTTGTTTCGTCTTCGCATTTAAATTTGCCTTTACTTTAGGTAAACAGTTCATGTAACGCAATTCCAGTTGTTCATCCGTCCATGCTTCCATTTCCAGTACCGTATCTTTAGCACTTGGAATTCCTAAATAAGTCCCACCACCTAAAGCCGTCTCTATATACAACCCACTACCTCCACAAAGAATCGGTAAGTGATCGTTTTCACGAATCAATTGATAAGCAGCTCGAAAATCCTGTTGAAATTCTTCAATATTATATTTATATCCTGCCGGTTTTATGTCTATGAGATGATAATTAATCATTTCTTTTTCAACAATATACTCATCCAAGTCTTTTCCGGTGCCGATATCCATTCCTTGATAAATTTGGCGTGAATCGGCACTAATAATTTCTCCACCTATTTTCTTTGCTAAATGACAGGCTAGTTTTGTTTTACCCGAAGCTGTCGGCCCTAAAATAGTGATTAAGTCGACCTTAGACATTTTATTTTTTGGTGTAAAGGATGATGCCTTCAGGAGATGAATAAGAATAACTCAATCCTTTATTAAAGTAGCATTCTTGCTTATGCACAAAATAACTTGCCGAATTAGGCGCCTCCAATCCCCATGAACCAGATTTTTGTTTATTCCCAGGTAAGATAATCGAAACATGATTAGATTTTGTAGGGTCAAATGCGATTGTTGCCTTGGCATTGTTGGCATTTTCCTGAGCCAGATCTAAATCTTCCTGATTGGTTGCAACTCCTATTGGTTTCCACGCTCCACCGTTTAAGGTAACTAAATCTTTAATATCACGATAAGACACATAACCTCCCTCTGTTTTGAAATCATCAATTTCGTAAAATCGACAGATCGCTTCGGCTGTAAAGTGATTGCATTCGCGGTCTTCCGACTCATTGATTTTACATGCATTATAATCCGCTTCAATTTCTTCAAGGATCGCAATGGATTCATTAGACATGATAATCTCTCCATCATCATTAAAGGTTGTGTAATTTTGCCTTTTTGCCTCTCCGCAGCTCATCAAAAGTGTGATGACAAGCATAATAAGTGCGTATTTTTTCATGCTATTTACTCGTTATAAATTCCAAATTTTCCAAGCTTGTTCAGCTTGCTGATGCAGCATTGTCAGCCCATTAATTGTTTTGGCGCCTTGCTCCTTTGCTTTTTTCAAAAATACGGTTTCCTCAGGATTATAGATTAAATCAACCACTAAATGTCGGTCAGTCAACGCTTCGAAAGGTATATTTATATAGGAATCAACTTCAGGGAACATTCCGACTGGCGTTGTATTGACAATGATTCCATTAAATTTAATCATATTGTCATTTAAGTCATCATACGAAAATTCGTTTGCATTTTTGGGGTGACGACTGAGGTAAATAACGGAGACACCAAGTCTTTCTAAAACAAAGGCGACTGCTTTGGATGCTCCACCCGTTCCAATAATCAAAGCACGCTCATGCTGAGATTCAAAAAACGGTTTTATCATTTGTTGAAACCCGAAAACATCCGTATTGTGTCCGATAAATTTCCCCTCTTTGACTTGAATTGTATTAACGGCACCTATTGCTTGTGCTTCAGGACTTAAATCGTCTAAAAATTCAATAATCTTCTCCTTATAAGGCATGGTAACATTAAAACCAGAAAAGTCGATATTCAATGCGGTATTCAATTGCGATTCATCCAAAATTTCAATATTATGATACGTGGCAGAAAGCGATTCTCTTAAAAATTTCTCTGTAAAATACTTTTTAGAGAATGAATGTGAGAGTGATTTCCCAATTAGACCATATTTATTCACGTTTTCCTTCATACAATAGCTAAAAAAAGGGCCACGAACAATCGAGACCCTTTTTGATTTTTTTATACCGGATTAAATTTTCATTAGCCAGTTACGCGTATCCTCGAATTCACCATTTTTATAGCTATCGAGGTATTTTTTCAATTTATTTGAAAACTCACGCCCTTCAATTGGCGGTAATTGATAATCAACACCGTCAAAACCGATACGGCTGATATGTGCAATTGTCGCTGCAGTTCCTGCTCCAAAAGCATCTTGCAATGAACCATCTTTAAGCGAATTGATCACTTCTTCGACTGTTACCTTGCGCTCTTCAATTTTATAACCCCAATCTTTTGCAATATCCAAAAGACTGCGCTTTGTAATCCCTTTTAGGATTGTATCCTCCACTTCAGATGGCGTAATAATTACATCATTGATTACGAAAAGAACATTCATTGTTCCTGCCTCTTCAATAAACGTATGCGTTTTAGCATCCGTCCATATTAACTGGCGATATCCTTCAGCCTGACCCAACTTAGCTGGGTAAAGAGATGCCGCGTAATTCCCTGCAGCCTTTGCACGTCCAACACCACCCGCGGCAGCACGCGTGTATTTCGTTTCAATTTTTACGGGAACAGGTTCAGAATAATAGGCTCCCACAGGAGAAGTAATGATTACAAACTTATAATTTTCAGAAGGCCTAATTCCTACATAACTATCTGTTGCAAACATGAACGGTCGAATGTATAAAGACAACCCTTCTTTTGTAGACACCCAATCCTGGTCAATAGAAATTAGTGTCTTAATTGCTTCCAAAAACAATTCCTCTGGAACAGGTTGCATACACATGCGTGACGCTGATTCATTAAATCGTTTTGCGTTCATATCTGGACGGAAAACGATAATTTCTCCATCTTTATTTCGTTGCGCTTTTAATCCTTCAAAAATCGATTGTCCGTAATGAATTGCTGAAGTTGCAGGATGCAAACTTAAATTCGCAAAAGGAACAATAGTTGGCGTTTGCCACTTTCCATCTATGTAATCCATTTCAAACATGTGGTCAGAAAAAAACTTTCCAAATGGAAGGTCATTAAAATCTACACTTTCGATTTTGGACTTTTCAACTTTTGTAATCTTAATATTTACAGTGTCTGTAGCCATAATTGTCCAATTTTTTAATGCAGCGCGAAGTTAGTTATTATTTATTGTAATGCCAATTTTTGAAAATAGAATTCGATCGAATGCAAATTAGTTTCCTTAATTTCGCTGAAAACTAGAATTAGAAAGGTCTTCAATCAAACAGAAATTTGCCTACTCCACACGAAATATTAAAACACTACTGGAAGTTTGACCAGTTTCGAGAAAAGCAACTGGACATTATTCAGGCTGTCCTAGAAGGTCGTGATACGCTTGCGCTACTTCCAACGGGAGGTGGCAAATCCATTTGTTATCAAGTCCCTGGATTGGTGATGGAGGGTGTTTGTCTGGTTATTTCACCATTAATCGCGCTAATGGAAGACCAAGTCAATCAATTGAAGGCGAAAGGAATTCAGGCTATTGCGATTCATTCTGGAATGAGTAAGCGTCAAATCGATATTGCGTTGGACAATGCGGTTTATGGTTCTACAAAATTCCTATATGTCTCACCTGAACGTCTAAAAACACCTATTTTTCAGGCACGGTTTACGAAAATGAAAATCAACCTTGTTGCCGTTGATGAAGCGCATTGTATTTCGGAATGGGGCTATGATTTTAGGCCGACTTATTTAGCCATTGCCGATCTCCGAAAACTTCAACCAAATACCCCTTTTCTGGCGCTTACTGCAACAGCGACATCATCCGTGGTGGAGGACATACAAGAACAGTTGCTTTTTCGAACTAAACACGTCATTCAAAAATCATTTGAACGCTCGAATTTGACCTATAATGTAGCGCTCACGAATAATAAATTAAATCGTATTGAAGCGTCTTTGCGAAAAAACAAAGGTTCGGGCATTATATATTGTGGCACGAGAAGAAAAGTAAAAGAATTGTATCTTCATTTAAACG
>JALQVX010000276.1 GCA_023263555.1 Crocinitomix sp. | reverse complement strand
CATTCATATGTCTCGGTTCTCTTTCATTTAGAGCGATATACCGAATTGCTTAATTTTTTGAATGAAAGGCCTTATTATAACTCACTCGAAATTGCAACAGATTTTGGTTTAAATCAAGAGGTTTATGAATACGAAAATTATCTAAACACCCTGTTCATTCGATCCTATGCCCTCATGCGTCTATGGGAGAAAACTAAAGAAATTCATTACTTGGAGTCGGCGTTTGAATGGCAAAAATTGAGTTTTAAATTGGCGGAGAATTATATTCTAAAGAATAAAGGGGATAAATTAGAAGCGTCGGTTTCGACGGCAAAGAATAAAGTGTTGGCGATTCTAAAATGTGCACTGCTACTTGAGCGTGAAAATGAGTTAGAAACGGATGCGATATTGGATTTAATGCGCATTATAGATTTGTATCAATCTGCACGGTTGCATCTAGAACGCATCTCTTATAAAACGAATAAAGAGACATGGGAGAAACAAAAAAAGATTAATGCTGAAATCGAATACGTCGCAATGAAGTTGGTTGAATTAACTAATCTGGAATCGGATAGGCAGCTGAGAGATTCGCTGCGAAATAGATCTTATGAATTGTCGCTGACTCTAACGGACCTACAAGCGATTTCGAAACAAGATAAAATTTTGGAAGAGTACAAGATTGGACAAGCAGGTTTTAACGAGATGATAAAGCTCTACGTTCAAGAAAAAAAGGTCACCATTCTCACTTATTTTTATGAAGAAGGGACAGATTCTTTATATATTCTTGGGTGCGACCCAACGGCAAGTTTTATTCTTGGTGTTGCTGTTCCTGAGAATTTAAATGAGGAAATAATTGAACTTTATCGCTTAAATGGACGACTGCTATTCACTGCTGCCGATTTGGAGCGACAAGAATCGCTAAATCAGCTTTTTTATCAACGATTAATAGCTCCAGTTGAATCTCATATTTCAACTAATCAATTGGTTATTTATCCATTAGACGAACTGGGTTATGTCAGTTTTGACGCTTTAAAGAGTCCTGCTCATCATTATCTTATAGAAGATTTTTCAATTTCATATACCTCTTGGCTTTTCGCTTTATTCTTGCCAGATAATATAGAACCTGAAGTTCAACATATGAATCAATTTGCAGCATTCTACCCATCAAATTATGGAACAGATAGTTTAACGTATCTTTTTAATGCAAAGGCCGAGATTGACGAAATTAATACACAATTGAAAGGAGAAATCTACGAAGGGAAATCGGCTTCTAAAGCTAATTTTATTGAAGCTGTGAATGAAAGTTCCATCCTCCACATTGCTTCACACTCTCTCCTTAATGTTGAGTTTCCGTATGAATCAGCAATCGTTTTTGATGCTGAAGATACTGCTGAAGACAATAAGCTTTATGCCTACGAGATTTTTGCAAAATCAATCAATGCAGATTTGGTGATTTTGAGTTCATGCAATTCGGCACATGGTGAAATTGAAGAGGGAATAGGTATTGTTAGCTTGTCGAATGCTTTTTTCTTTGCGGGTACGCCATCCACAATTAGCAGTTTGTGGAGTGCACAAGATTTAAGTTCTTCAGAGATAATGATTGAGTTTTATCGCCAATTAAAATTGGGAAAGACGAAATCAACGAGTTTAAGAGCGGCTAAATTGGCATATTTAGCAAGCGCAGACAAACTTAAAAGTCAGCTAACCATGATGATGGTACCTGTAATTATGATGGTGTGATACCTGGAACAGTTGTGGAAGTGACAGAGAATATTGATGTACCGACAACTTGGTCTGCATCAACGATTAAAGTGTGTGGAAGTATTTATGTAAATGCCGCACCAACAATTAATCCAGGTGTTACGGTGATTATGTGCGCGTCTACTTCTCTTGAAGTAGCGGAGTCGGGTTCAATCAATGCAGTTGGTAATGTTGGTGCGCCGATTGTATTTAAAGGTGAAGTGGCAACAAAGGGATATTGGGCAGGAATTCACATTCGCTCAAATAATTCAAACAATCAATTTAATTATGTGACGGTTTCAGATGGGGGTAGCTATTGGTTTTGGAATTATTCAAATGTTTCGTTGGCTTCTTCAGCTAAATTGACGTTGACAAATTCAACCATATCAAATAGTGAGCGTTATGGCATTTATACGAATGAAAGCGCAACTTTCCCAACATTTGCAAATAATACGTTTAGCAATAATGGTTTGGCGGGAATGAATATTTCTGTTCGTCAAGTTTCAATGCTTGACGGTGCTTCTAACTATAATCTTGGTAACGGTGAGACTTTCATTTATGCTCGCGGAGCAACGATTACTTCAAATCAAGTTTGGCAAGCGACGACTACTCCAATTTTAGTTGACGGAACAATAAATTTAGAAGCAGGATTAACGGTTAACCCAGGATCTTCACTTCAGATGGAAGCGGACGCTTTAATTGATATTAGATCGACAGGTTATTTTAATGCAGTTGGAACGGCCTCTTCTCCTATTTCAATCGTGGGTAGATATTCTTCTCCCGGATATTGGGAAGGGCTTAATTTTATTTCGAATAATCCAAATAACCAACTGGCTTATGTAACGATAAGAGATGCGGGAAGCTATTGGGCTCTTGATTTTTCATCTGTAACCGTTGTTGGACGACTCGAAATGAATAATTGTACAATCTCAAATTCAAACAGTTGGGCAGTTATCGTGAATTCATCTGCGAGTCTGATTTGCAGTGGTATAACACAAACTGATCCGTCTGGTGTAACAGCTGTAAATACCTTGACAGGTAATGGTGTTGGTCCAGACGCTGATTGTGTTGGCGGAGGATGTACTGTAATATTCGAATAAATTTCTTCACTATTTTTGAAGGACATTCAACATTTTGTTGGATGTCCTTTTTTTTTGAACTAAAAATGAACCAAAAGAGGCCGCAAGCCGTATATACAAAGTATGTCAAAATTGCCACTTCTAATTTTGTGTTTTTGCTTCGTGAAAATCTCATTTGGTAATGTGGTCCACGAAATAATTCTTACGGATTCAAGTCTAACCTCTTCTCATGGAGAACATGTTGGGGTTTTTGAAGTTGAAAATAAGGATAGCACTGCTTTTGAGGACATTCGGCTATTGCCAGACTCACTTTTTGTTGAAGGCAAAGAACCTATTTTAGACTTTAATTTTACGGCGAACAGTTATTGGCTTTTTTTTAACCTCACAAACGAATCGAGCTACACTCACTTTTTGATTGAAGCAGGGCGAACGGTTACAAATAAAGTCTTATTCTACGAGGTTGTTGATGGACACGTGCAATCAGCATTTGAAAGTGGAGATGATTTTAATTATTATGATAAAGAAATTGAGCACCGAAAAAATATTTTTCCTATCGAAATAGAACGTGGTGAAACAAGGTCTTATTATATCTATCTCGAAAGTGATGGTGAACTGTTGTTTAGCCCTTTATTAGTGCATGAACGCATGGCGTTTTTTGCACAAGATTTTAAAGATCAATTTACGAACGGATTTTATTATGGGTTAATCGCCCTCGTTGTTGTTATTTATTTTTTCTTCTTTCTCTTTTTACACGATAAAACGTACTTGTTTTACATTCTATACGCCTTTTCTCATGGTGTCTTACAGTTTTCATTGGATGGCTATACACATCATCACTTTTTTCCAAATGGCGGATATTTCACCAATCATATTTTATTAGTATTTGCTGGTTTTACGGTTGTGTTTTTATTAACCTATGTCAATAAATTCTTACAATTAAAGGAACGAAATAGATTGATTTGGAGGGTTTTTAATGTGGCTAGAATTATTATGATAGCAATTATGTGCCTGTCCCTAATTCCGGGTTATCCTTACGAAATTTCGTTTCCAATTATTAATGGTGCAAGTTTGTTTAGTGTTTTATTAGCCGCTTTTACAATCATTCGCTTGCGAATAAAAGGATATGCGGTTGATTTTTTCTTTGCTATGGCTTTCATTATTTTAATTATTGGTGGAGTCGTATTTATTCTTGGAAATTTGAGTCTTGTTGGGGATAAATTAGTGTCACTTGGTGCGCTTAAAATAAGTTCGGCACTCGAGTTTGTTGTCCTGAGTATTTCCATGTCAAAAAAATATGGTGAATTGCAACGTGAAAAGGAAGCTGCGCAAAAATTGGCCTTTCAAAACCTACAAGAGAAAAACACGTTGATTGATCAACAAAATATAATGCTCGAAAAACAAGTAAGCGAGCGAACGGCAGAAATAGAAATACAAAAAGAAGCGTTGGCTTATAGTAATAATGAAATTGTGAGCAGTATTAAATACGCTGAACGAATTCAACAAGCTATTCTACCTGTCCTTGATAGTGTTAAAAAAGTATTGCCCAACTCTTTCTTTTATTATAAACCGAAGGATGTTGTAAGTGGGGATTTTTATTTCGTTGAGACTGCTTTTACTTCTGAATCTCCAAGACAAAATCATATCTTATTTGCTGCAGCTGACTGCACTGGACATGGCGTTCCTGGTGCTTTTATGAGTATCATTGGAAATAACCTGTTAACTCAGGCTACCACAGAAATTAGCGTAAATTCTCCCGGTGACGCGCTTAATTTTTTGAATAGAGGTGTGAATAAAACCTTGAGACGAACGGTAGAAGGTTCGGTCATCCGCGACGGAATGGATATAGCTATGTGTACCTATAATCAGGAGTGTCGAGAACTTATGTTCGCTGGTGCAAAAAATCCACTTTACTTGATTCGAAAAAGATCAAATTTGAATCAAGAATCACTCACAGGAGCAATGGAAATTATAGATGAAATTGAAACGCATGTTCTGCTTCAAATTAAAGGAGATCGTCATCCTATTGGAAATGCTTTTGAAGAGGTTGTTCATACGTTCACAAATCATACGCTAAACGTGATGGATGGTGATCAAGTCTTCGTTTTTACAGATGGTTTTGCTGATCAATTTGGAGGGTCTAAAAATAAAAAGTACAGCTACCGTCGCTTTAGAACTTTCCTTTTATCCAATTGTAAGCTTCCTATGGAAGAGCAAGAGAGAAAATTGGATGCTGAATTTAAAAAATGGAAGGGGAGCAATGATCAGGTAGATGACGTGCTAGTGATTAGCGTTCAATTTTAGAACACGTTAATATTAAACAAAAAAAAGCCTCGCATGCGAGGCTTTTTTTTGTTGGATTCTTTTTTAATTACCCGTAATTTCAAATTCCGTTCTTCTATTGTTTTGTCGCCCTTCACTCGTCGCGTTTGAGTCAACCGGTCGATCAGAACCATAACCCTTGGCCACGAGTCGATCCTTGGAAATACCTTTACTTACCAAATAATTCACAACAGCATTTGCACGATCCTGTGATAACTGAATATTGTTCTGTGCCGAACCTGTATTGTCGGTGTGCCCAGAAAGCTCAATTTTGAGACTTGGAACATCTTTTAAAAGCTGCACCAATCGGTCTAACTCAGCATTCGATTCTGAACGAATATCTGATCGCCCTGTATCGAAAAAGACATTTCTCAAGGCTATTTTACTTCCGATTTTAATGTTTTTCAACTCAATCGTTTTATTCACCAAATTGTAAGCACTTCCATCAGGAATGTCAAAGTTTTCCGAATGGAACAGGTAACCATCTGCCTTGACAGCAATACCG
Source organism: Crocinitomix sp. (assembly GCA_023263555.1). Classification (GTDB taxonomy): domain Bacteria; phylum Bacteroidota; class Bacteroidia; order Flavobacteriales_D; family Crocinitomicaceae; genus Crocinitomix. Next base: position 6,641 of record JALQVX010000276.1, on the reverse strand, counting down.
TAGTTGGCTCCCGAAGCTAAGGACAGTAGAAATTTTCCCGTTGCACTATTTGTTGTAAATGTTTCTACAACTTTCCCCGTTAAATTATCCGTAATTTCAATGATCGCTTCGATCGGTTTTTTTGTGATGGCATCAATCGTAGCACCTTTAAAAACAGTAAGGTTGGCCATGCTCGTAACTTTTACCTCGCCAACTAGTTCAGGGTCTTGAATCGGTTTTGCAACAGAAGCTAATAGATAATCTTCAGTTGCATATAACGGTGTTTTTTCATCTCCCCAAAAGGTCACCTTGTAAATATCAAACCCTCCTTTGCCTCCCGCACGATTCGAAGAGATATAGGCAAATTTACCATTTACCGTAGCGGCAAAGAAATAGTCATCATAAGGTGTATTAATTGGTGCACCCATGTTTACAGGCTTTGTCCATCCTCCTCCTTTAATTTTTTTGGCGTAAAAGATGTCATATCCACCCATTGAATTGAAACCTTCTGACGCAAAATAGACTGTCTTACCATCAGGGTGCATATAAATAGGGCCGTCATTAAATTTTGTACTCAAATCGATCTCTTGAACAGGTAGTCCCCAAGAACGATCTTTTCTAATTTTTACTCCAGATACCATTATGTCATAGCCATTATTTCCTCCCGGCTTGTCTTTCGAAAAGTAGATCGATCTATCATTATAGCTATACGAGGCAAATCGTTCGTTAGAGGAATGATTAATATCGCGAGAAAAACTAATCGGATCTGTCCAATTGGCGCCTTTCAAAAACGATTCGTAAATATCTGAATTACCCTCTGCATTTTGTCTACTCATCAGAAGACGTGTGCCATCATAATAGAGGTTATTTGAAACGTCGTCATTCAGTGAATTGATCGTTCCTTCAAGTGCTTTTGGAGCTTGCCAAACACCTTTTACCAAGGTGGACGCATAAATGTCTGCGTCATATACCCCCACCTCATTCGGCGGATGCCCGTTGGGACGGTTAGACGTAAAAATAATTTCCTCTCCATCCATACTCACAGATGGGGCATAATCGTCATATTTAGAGGAAAGCTCAGGAACGTGATCAACCCATGCGCGAATTGGAATCGCACTAATTTCTATTCCCGCTTCACATTCGGATTTACGTTGTTTTACGAATTTTATAAAATCATCCGCTTTTTTGTATTCTGTCTCAAACGTCGTGAAGAAGGTCAAAGCTTCTTTAAAATTTCCTTCTAACTGATTGACCAAACCCATATAGTAATTAATGAACGGATCAACCAAAGGGTTTCTCTTATGGGCTTCTTTGATGTAGGGGATAGCCTTGTATTTGTCGGTAGAGTACATATGGCACACGCCTATTTTAAAGTTCAAATCGGCACTATTTGGATTAAATGCATAGGCTTTGTCGAAATATTCGAGTGCCTTTAAATAGAAGTTTTGTGGACTTCTCACGACAAAAACTTCAGCGTTGCCGAGTTCCCACTGTTCCGTTCCCAACTCAAACTGTTCGTTCGCAACTTTAAATTCATCTTTATTGTCTTTAAAATTCGCAGATTTAAACTCAATATCTTGCGCAATCGAAAGAAAGCTAAAGGAGAATGCGAGGACTGAAATAAATTTTTTCATAATGTAATGGATAAGCTTTACTTAAATGATTTAATTAGAACAATTTCCAGAATGATATTGCTTGCCAGCCTCTGAACCAAGTTCACGAGCTTTATGCCAGTCTTCGCAAGCTCCTTCAAGGTCGCGAAGCATTTCTTTCGCCATTCCTCGATTAACATATGCATCCGCCAAACTAGGGTTCAATTGAATCGCTTTGTCTGCATCTTTTTTTGCTTTATCAAATTCCCCTTTTTGGAAATAAGCTCCTGAACGATTACTATAAGCTGGGGCATAGGTGCCATTGATTTCAATAGCGCTTGTGAAATCTTTGATCGCATCATCAATTCGATCCATTTTCATATGTGTAACACCCCTGTTATTATATGCTAAATAGAAATTTGGATCAATGCTCAGGGCGCGGTTGAATGCAGCCAACGCTTCTTGATACATTTTGACTTTCGTTTTTGTCGTTCCCAAATTGTTGAGTACAAAAGCTAAGTTTTCATTTTTACGGGCAGCTTCTTCGTAATCCTTGATCGCTTCGGTATATTTTTCAACCATACGATAGCAAGATCCGCGATCATTATAAGCATATGCATCCTCTGGATTCAGCATGATCACTTTTGTGAATTGAGCAATCGCTCCATAATAATCTTGTTGCATAAACTTTAGCGTTCCAAAATTGTAATATGTCCTTGGGTTTTGTGGATCTAATTCGATCGTTTTAGCATAATCTTTCTCTGCATTTATGATGTCATTTAATCCTTGATAAGCACGAGCTCGCTGAAAATAGGCCTTGGCGTAATTGTCCTTTATTTCTAATAGACTGTTTAAGGTACCGATCGCACCTTTATAATCTTCGATACTATTCTGAGCAACAGCTTTGTTGTAGTAAGCTGGTGTGAAGTTTGGATCGTTTGTAATCGCAATGCTAAATTTTTGAATCGATTCTTTGAATTTCTTTTGTGTGAAAAGTTCGATTCCCTCGTTATAAGAAGTTTGAGAAAGTTCAATTGCCGCATTATTTTCGTTCAAGAGCATAATCGAATCACGATAGAACTTTTCTTCTGGGGTTAAATCTTCTACTTGGCCGAATACGAATGATCCAATGAGTAGGAATGAGGTAAGAATTAAGTGTTTCATTTTTAGTTTTTTAATAACTTATTTGGAAGCCATGAAATAATAGGTCCTCTCGGATAGCCGAATCTTTTATGGGGGAGTAGTAATGGTTAGCCAACAAACAAAAGTTCGCATTTATTCATGGTGCAACTCAAAGCTGGACGTTTAAATTAGCGAAAATAGTACAGAAGTGAGCTATTCAGAGCTGCATAGTTATTAACAGGTGTTAATAAGCGTCCTACTCAATCATATTGTTGTTAGGGCATTTTACTGAATGAGACTTCGAATTTTATCCATGATTGCAAAGGCCAATTCATTCGCTTTTGTTTCCGTTTCGCTTTCAGAGTATATTCGAATTATCGGTTCGGTATTACTTTTTCTAAGGTGCGCCCACGAGGAACCAAAATAAATTTTTACGCCATCACGTGTATCTATTTCATAAGAAGAATAAGCTTCTTGAACATTTTTTAAGATGGCGTCAACATTCATCCCTTCCGCTAATTCAATTTTGTTTTTTGAAATAAAATATGTTGGATAGGTAGCTCTCAACTCAGAGATCTTCATTTTTTTATTCGCTAAATGTGTCAGAAATAAAGCGACTCCAACTAAAGCATCTCTGCCATAATGTAATGCAGGATAGATGACCCCGCCATTACCTTCTCCGCCGATCACAGCATTCACCGCTTTCATTTGATTCACCACATTCACTTCTCCAACTTCTGCCGCATGGTATGAGCAGTTCGCGTATTTGTTTGTAACCTCACGCAATGAAATTGTAGAGGAAAGGTTAGAAACTGTATTACCAGGGGTTTGACTTAAAACATAGTCGGCAACTGCCACAAGTGTATATTCTTCTCCAAACATTGTTCCGTCTTCACAAACAAATGCCAAGCGGTCAACATCCGGATCAACGACAATTCCTAAATGGGCTTTGGTAGCAATTATTTTCTCAGCAATTGCAGTTAAATTTTCAGGTAAAGGTTCTGGATTGTGAGGGAAATCACCCGTCGGTTCACAGTATAATTGATGCACTATTTTTACGCCTAATGCTTCAAGCAACGCAGGAATAAAGATTCCTCCAGTAGAATTAACAGCATCAACTACAACTTCAAAATTCGCCGCTGCGATCACTTCTTTATTTACTAATGGTAGCGCTAAAACTGCATCAATATGCTTTTTTAAGTAGGTACTATCTTGGTGCACTTTCCCCAAAGCCGTTACAGGAGCGAAATTAAATGCTTCTTCGTCCGCTATGGCAAGAATCGCTTTTCCTTCAGCATCAGATATAAATTCACCTTTCGCATTAAGCAGTTTAAGTGCATTCCATTCCTTCGGATTGTGGCTGGCTGTAATGATGATCCCTCCCGTCGCGCGTTCCAAAGGAACGGCTATTTCCACCGTTGGTGTGGTAGACAGGCCTAAATCAACTACATCTATACCCAAACCTTGGAGCGTACGGATGACTAATTCGGAAATCATTTCTCCCGAAATTCGGGCATCACGTCCGATTATTACGGTTGTTTTTTGTTTGGGATTGTTTTTTTGTAACCAGGTGCCATAAGCGGCCGCAAATTTAGTCGCGTCCACGGGTGTTAGCCCTTCTCCCGGTTTTCCGCCGATTGTTCCTCGTATCCCTGAAATTGATTTTATTAATGTCACTGTTTTGTCGTTTTGTTTAGCAAATATAAGTTTTTTTTGAGCCTTATAGTTGGATTCTTATAGCACAAATCCAACAGACGCTCGTTGGTAACTTCTGAAATATTTTTTTGCGCAGATCGACAGATTAAATAAATATTTGTATCATTGCAGTAAATCTAGAGAAACAGTTCATTCAGAACTATCAATCAAGCACAGAATTTTCATTCTCAGAAAAAAATCGAATACAAGAACATATTTATGACTGACATTTCAGATCTGAACGCTAAGAAAGTAGCGGAGCTAAGGGAAATAGCAAAAGTTTTAGGAATATCCGGAACAGAAACCATGAAGAAAAAAGATATCGTGGATATGATTGAAGGACAACCTAAAAATCAAGAGGTCGCAATAGAAGAGCCATCTTCCGAAGATGAGCCAAAACGAAAAAGGAGAAGAAGAAAGGCCGTTCCTGCAAGCGCAGATTTATTTGCTAGCGAGCCCATTTCATCCTCAAATCCTCAAAAAGTAGCAGAAACTGTTAAGCCAAAAGTGACGCCAGTAAAACCTGCAATTCTAGAAGAAATAAGTGAGCCGAAGAAGGAAGCAACTGCTCAAGTGACAGCGACCGATCAAAATGCAGCAAACACAGGTGAACCTGCCCCACGATCGAAACGACGTAAACCTAAAAATGCGGAACGAAGAACTCCAAATGATCAGGTTCAACGACCAGCTCAACCGCGAGCAAATCCTGCTCCGGCTGCTCCAGCTCCGGCATCACCTGCACAAAATAATACGCCAAGCACACCCAATCCACGAAAAAAATCTGTAGAAGATTTTTACGGATACAATTTTGATGGTTTAATCATTAGTGAAGGTGTATTGGACATGATGCAAGATGGCTATGGCTTCTTAAGATCATCTGATTATAATTATTTACCTTCACCGGATGATGTTTATGTTTCTCAAAGTCAAGTGAAACGGTATGGTCTTAAAAAGGGAGATACCGTAAAAGGAGCGATTCGTCCTCCTAAAAGTGGAGAAAAATATTTCCCCCTTATTGGTGTGGAGAGTATTAACGGTCGTGAACCTAATTATGTTCGTGATCGTGTTCCTTTTGAATACTTAACACCACTTTTCCCGAAAGATAAATTTACCATCACTGGACATAAGAATGAATCTCTTTCTACACGAATCATGGATTTATTTGCACCAATTGGTAAAGGGCAAAGAGGAATGATTGTGGCGCAACCGAAAACGGGTAAAACAGTCTTATTGAAAGATGTTGCAAATGCTATTGCTGCTAACCATCCTGAGGTGTATTTGATTGTTCTCTTAATTGATGAACGTCCGGAAGAGGTAACTGATATGGCGCGTTCTGTAAATGCTGAGGTGGTTGCTTCAACATTTGATGAGCCTGCTGATAAGCATGTAAAACTAGCAAATATCGTGTTGGATAAGGCCAAGAGAATGGTGGAATGTGGGCATGACGTTGTTATCTTATTGGATTCAATCACACGTTTAGCTCGCGCTTACAACACGGTTCAACCTGCTTCGGGTAAAGTATTATCGGGCGGTGTTGATGCAAATGCTTTACATAAACCGAAACGTTTCTTTGGTGCTGCTCGAAAAATTGAAAATGGTGGATCATTAACCATTTTGGCAACAGCGCTTACAGAGACTGGATCGAAAATGGATGAGGTGATCTTTGAAGAGTTCAAAGGTACCGGTAACATGGAATTACAATTGGATCGAAAAATAGCGAATCGCCGTATCTATCCTGCTATCGACATTACTGGTTCGGGAACGAGACGTGAAGATTTATTGATGAGCAAGGAAGCCTTGCAACGCATCTGGATTTTGCGAAAATATTTAGCAGACATGAATCCGGTAGAAGCTATGGAATTCATTAAAGAACGTATCCAAGGTACACTTTCAAATGATGAGTTTTTGATCTCAATGAACGGATAAAAAAGAATAAGATTTAAAAATAAAAAGGCTGCTCTGTTGAGTGGCCTTTTTTATTTGGATCTATGAAGAGGCTTGAGGAGGTCTAATACTGTTTTTACAGGACTGAAACAGTCGTTATCTATCTCATAAAAAAGGGTGTTCCAATGGGCCATTCCTCCGTTCCATAATCCAGGTTCTTCAATGAATTGAACTGGAATTCCTTTATGTGTTTTTTGAACAATAAAATATTGTGAATCGTCACGGTAATTATTCAGGTCAAATTTCTCGCCCTTGTAATTTTTAGGTGCACATACAATTTCAACGGGATTAAAATGCGTTGATTTGATC
>JALQVX010000224.1 GCA_023263555.1 Crocinitomix sp. | reverse complement strand
AGGGGTATCGATCTTTTTATTCGTTAATTTTCACAGGACTAATATTCAATTCTTTTGTCAATAAAGTTGGTCGAAAGATAATTGGCATAGATATTGAATAGCAACGATCTAAAAAAAATGATATATTTACGGTGTAAAAATTTAAATTATGAAAAGAACAATAACAGCAATTGCAATTAGTTTGATGGCTACAATGGGTTTTAATACTGCCGCTGTAGCACAGGTTGAACAAGGAAATTTTATGGTTGACGCTTATTATGGTTATCCTAATTTTGGAAAATCATTCGTTGATTTATTCGTGTCGGATAACAATATTACGGGAACTACGCTCTCAGCGATAGGACCATGTGGTATAAGAGCCGAATATATGTTAGCTGATAATTTTGGATTAGGTGTTGATTTTATCTATAACAGCGCAGCTTTATCAGGAACGGTAGATTCGTTAAATACGGATGGAACAACATTTAGATCTTATGACGCAAAGGTATACTCTCGTCGTTATAGAGTTCAATTGAGAGCGAATTATCATTTTGTTCAAACGGACCAATTAGATGCTTATACTGGATTTGGAGCAGGTACAAACTTGCGTTCATTTGGAATAACTTCTGATTATCCTAATTTTGACGATTCAAGTGTTTCTGGTGCATTGATTCCTGTTTCTGTAAGACTAGCTTTAGGTATGCGCTATTTTTTCACAGATAATATTGGAATGAATGTCGAGCTAGGAATAGGTGGACCGATTATTTCAGGAGGTTTGTCGATTAAAATTTAAGTCAATAAAAAAAATAATAGTAGAAAACTCGTCTTTTTAAGGCGAGTTTTTTTATTTTCGGGCTATGCAAAACCCAGAGCCCAAATATCAATCGCTGAAGAATTTAGCGAAGGATGATCAACCCCGAGAAAAATTAGTAGAACTTGGTCGTGCCGCTTTATCAAACGCCGAAATAATCGGTATTTTGATTGGATCAGGAACGAAGGAAAAATCAGCGGTACAAGTCTGTCGCGAAATTTTACAATCGGTCGATAATGATTTAGGTCGGCTAGCTCGTTTGACTGTTCATGACCTGACCAAATTCAGAGGTGTCGGTATGGCAAAAGCTGTCACCATAGTCGCCGCGCTCGAGCTCGGTAGAAGACAACAATTACTAGTGCCCCAAGAAGCAGAAACAATTCGCTCCTCTCGAGATATCTATCTTCACGTCAGAGAACGATTTAATAACCTAGATCACGAAGAATTTTATGTGGTTTTATTGAATCGCGCCAATAAGGTCAAATCGATCGAATTGATTTCTAAGGGAGGCGTAAGTGGAACAGTGGTGGATGGCAAAATTGTTTTCAAAAAAGCACTCGAACAAACGGCATCTGCTATCGTTCTCTGCCATAATCACCCTTCCGGAAATTTAAAACCGAGTCGCGCAGACATTGAATTAACGAAGAATATTAAGCGGTTCGGTGCCATGATTGATCTGCCTATTTTGGATCATCTGATCATTACGGATAAGGATTATTTTAGTTTTGCGGATGAAGGCATTCTCGAGTAATTGTTTTGATGATCTATATTTGTCTTTAAACCGTATATTTGTAATCGAATGAAAGAAGTGCTTTTTCGCTTTTTTCACACGAAACAACTACAAAATACCACGCTACATTGATCACCATATTCTCGCCGCATATTACATCACGCCTACTTTTCGTTTTAGACTTTTGTTTTGGCGAAAAAGGAGAGTCTTATCAGGTGTATACAAATGAGATGGAATATGCGTCTCTAGATCATCACGATTTAAATTATTCAAATCAGCCATTAGCCGCTTTATATACGATTTTACCTGAAGGTTTATTATTTGAAAGTGAAATATATGAGGGTAAAGAAATCTCTTTTGATAAGAATAGCCTTCAGATTGATGGCGTATGTGACGAATTGAGTTTGGTCTTTTATTTCTTGTCGCGTTATGAAGAGTACGGAGCTAAGGAAAAGGATCAACACGGTAGAATGATCGCAAAACATAATATCCTATACCGCTTAGGTATACATAAAAAGGCTGTTGTCGATCAACTTGTGAAGTCTCTTTGGGGAGAATTGGAATTGGATTATAATCGTGTTCGAGATCAATTTAAATTAATCCCTAGTTTTGATATAGATGTAGCTTGGGCCTATAAAAATAGGAAATTTTTTAGGGCTCTTGGTGCCTTCGTTAAAGGAGGTAAGCCCCTGCAACGTTTAGGTGTTTTGACAGGTGTTAAAAAAGATCCTTATGACACCTATGCTGAAATGCGCCACATTGCAGGTAAAACGGAACAGTTTTTGGCGTTTATTTTACTCGGGGATTGGGGGCCCTATGACAAGAATATTCATTGGCAAAATATGGCCTATGGCTCATTAATTAGAGGGTTAAATTTGGAAGGTGAAGTTGGAATTCACCCTTCTTATCAGTCACATTCGGACCCGAGTAAAGTCGAAAAAGAGCTTCAACGCTTAGAAGAAATTACAGGACATGAAATCACCTTGAGTCGACAACATTTTCTTAAATTTAAATTTCCAAATACGTTTAAAATTTTATCAAATTTAGGTGTTACGGACGAGTATTCTATGGGATTTGCGGATGAAATCGGCTTTCGTGCTGGAACCTCATTTCCGTTTCGTTTTTTCGATTTAGAACTGAATAGCGCTTCTGAATTGCGCTTCCATCCATTCGCTTATATGGATAGTGCTTTAAAGGATTATCTAAAACTTGACCCTGACAAGGCAAAACATGCGATCAAACAAATAATGGATGAGGTCAAATCGGTTGGCGGTGATTTTATTATGATTTGGCATAATAGTTCGATTCATGACACCGGTGAATGGAAAAATTGGAAAGCTGTTTTGGACTTCACCATTGAAGAAGGTTTAAATTAGATTGCCATGAAAAAGGTCATTTTATCTTTTGTGCTTGTTTTTGTATTTACCGCTTGTGTAGAGCATGTTCAGCAAGAACAAGCGATTGGAACAATTCGTGAACCTAATGATTCTCTTCTAATTCAATATGCTGAAGGGTTTGAAGTGGAGTATGGAGAAGGATTTGTCAAAATAATAACAAAGTCGATTGATGGAAATCAAGAATTTAGAGACAGTGTGTATTTGCGCACTTCTTCAACAATTCATTTATCGGCCGAATTGAAAATTATCAACCCAACAGAGGTAAGAATTGCCTGTCAATCCTCTACCTACTTAGCCTTTTTTAAAGCGATTAATCAACTTGAAAATGTGGCGGGAATTTGCGGTGTGGATTATGTTATCGATCAAAATACGAAGGCGATTCTAGAAAAAAACGGGACAAAAGAAATTTGCCCTTCCGATCAGGTTAATCTTGAAGCATTATTTGCTGCAAGTCCCGATCTTTTTTTAACCTATCCCTTCGGCAGTTCAACTGAACCAGATCAATATACAAAACGAGGTATTCCTACGTTATTGATCGGTGAATACCTCGAAGAGACACAATTAGCCCGCCTTGAATGGATAAAATTATTTGGACTTCTTACGGGGCAGCTCGCAAAAGCAAATCAATATTTTACAGCCGTCGAATCAGCGTATACAACTATGCGAGATGAAACTCCTGCATTAAATCAAACCTTCATCATGAATTTACCCTTTCAAGACGAGTGGTATATGCCTTCATCTAAGTCAGTAGGTGTCGAATTGATTGAAGACGCCGGATTATCCTATTTTTATAAATCCGAAGGTGGAACAGAGAATAAATTACACGCGAAAGAAGAGGTGTGGAATGATGGAATAGTCGCCGACTATTGGATCATTATTGCTCGTGAAAAACCAGGATTTACATTAGCTGATTTATGCGCTCAATCACCAATTTATTCCGCTTTTAAATCGGTTAAAATGAAACAAGTCATTTTTTGCAATACAGCTGAAGTTGATTATTTTGCAAATGGAGTGGTGGAGCCACACATCATCTTAGAAGATCTTTTAGCAGCTACTCATCAAATTGAAGGACATGAACCACAGTATTTTTTTCGTTTGGAATAGCCCCTCTGATTGTTACTTTTGTACAGTTCATTAATGAAGAAAAACGGAGACATATTTAAGATTACCGCTATTGCAGGCCTAATTATAATTGCGTTTTGGTTCAATTTAATAATCGGTGAGGTCCATATAGCAAGTAATGACATCTTCTTTATTTTGGGAGGAGGAAAGGTGGATAATCCATCTTGGTCATATATCGTTGAAAGTCGCCTTAACCGTTCAATAGTTGCCATTTTAGCTGGTGGGGCATTGGGCGTTTCAGGACTCGTTTTACAAGTGTTTTTTAGAAATCCATTAGCTGGCCCGGGGGTATTAGGGATCACTTCAGGAGCCTCTTTTGGAGTGGCCGTCGTCGTTCTCGGTGGAGCTTCTATGGCCTCATTTGGAGGGAGTCTTGGAATCATTTTGGCAGGTGTTTTAGGGGCTTTAATTGTGCTTGTTTTACTCTTGATTCTCGCTCGATTTATTCGAAATTCGATTACACTGCTGGTAACAGGATTGATGTTTGGCTATTTTACAGCCGCCCTCATTAACATTCTTTATTTATGGGCGAACGAAACGGATACACGGGCTTATATTATTTGGGGACTCGGCAGTTTTGAAGGACTTTCAAATCAAGAATTATTGGTTTTTTTAAGCGTTGTTCTTAGTGGACTAGTACTCGCCTTTATGCTTA
>JALQVX010000210.1 GCA_023263555.1 Crocinitomix sp. | reverse complement strand
ATCTGTATCTGAAATAAAGACTTGCCCAAAAATATGTTCAGAAATCAATTGCATTAAATGTGATACTCTGCTGTGGTCTAATTTATCAAAAACATCATCCAATAGCAAAATTGGTTTCGTCTTTAACACATTACTAACGATTTCGAATTGAGCGAGTTTCAACGCGATTAAAAATGATTTTTGTTGCCCTTGTGATCCAAATTTCTTGATGGGTTGATCGTTAATTAAGAACACCAAATCATCTTTATGTATGCCCACCGTTGTATACCCCAAGGCATTATCCTTCCGCTTACTGTCTAACAATCCTTGCAAAAAAGATCCTTCATCCAATTGCGATTTATACGAAATATCAATGGCTTCTTTATGATCGGCAATCACGTTAAAAAAACGTTGGAAAACGGGAATGAAATCAATCAAAAATGCGGATCTTTTTTGATGAATAACTTCACCTAAACTCACCAATTGTAAATCCCATACCTCAATACTCTCTTGATCGAAAAAACGCATTTCTTGAAAGTTTTTGAGCAAAGCATTGCGTTGCTGAAGCACTTTATTATAACGCATTAAGGTTTCCAAATACTGACGATCAAATTGGGAGATGATGCTATCGATAAACTTTCGACGCGTCTCGCTTCCTTCAATAATCAAATTTGTATCATACGGCGAAATCACAACAGCAGGAAATCGACCGATATGATCAGACAATTTCTCATATTCTTTTTTGTTGCGCTTGACCATTTTTTTTTGTCCTTCTTTAATCGAACAGGTGATGGTAATCTCTTTCTCCTCCTTTTCATAGACGCCTTGGAGAAGAAAAAACTTTTCTTCCAAGCGAATACATTGTTTATCTATCGGTGTCAAAAAACTGCGGCAGGACGACAAAAAATGAACTGCATCCAACATATTCGTCTTCCCCGCCCCATTTTCGCCAATAAACACATTAATATCAGGACTTAGCTCCAAAGAAGCTTCTTCATAGTTCTTAAAGTTAACGAGGTGAAGTGATTTTAAATGCATTCAATTAGAGTATAACGCGACAGATTTTTTCGAATTCCTGAACGTGTCCCAAAGATATAAATAACAAAGACAAAAACACGTCTGCTTTTCAAAATCAATTATTTTTGCGCTATGCATCAACCGCTAAATTTACCGCCTGCTCATTTGAAACAAAAAGGGGATCAAATATGGGATCCGTTGAGACGCAAATACATCAAATGCACGCCAGAAGAATGGGTACGACAACATTTCATTTCGTTTTTGGTAAGCGAAAAAAATTATCCGCTCGGTCGCATGGTATCGGAATACAAAGTGGTTTATAACGGAATGAATAAGCGTTGCGATATCGCTATTTTTGACGAAAACAGTCTACCTCTTGTAATTGTTGAATGTAAAGCGCCACATATCAAAATTACCGAAGATACTTTTTATCAGGTTGCGAAATACGCACACGTTTTAAAAGCTCCATTGTTGATTTTAACGAACGGACTAACACATTATGCGGCGCTGGTAGATCCCATTGAAGGGCGAATTACGTACCTGGAAGAAATTCCATTAAAAGAAGAGTTAGAAAACCTTATTGGCTAAGTTGATACCGACCGGTTCCGATTCCTTTCAGAAATTCGTTCCATGCTGCAGGGTTGAGCAGGTTATTAACAGGTCCTTGTCCTCGGGTATAATTTTGTTGATATTGCAACATGCGACTTGCGCTGTATGCTTGTCCTCCATCTGCAGTTAACAAAGCACCTACAAAAGCCATTTCTTGGGGAGAGAGACGTTGCTGCGCCAACTTTAAATCGTCATCAGGAAGGTCCATATATACAAAAGCTTTTGCAAACTGTTCGCGAGAAGGCCATGGATAAACATCAACTGGATCAGTTGTTAAGGTATCAACGGTCATGATTTGCACCAATGATATTTGATTCAAACGAGTTGTATCAGGAACGATATAGGTCTTTTTTTTATAGCCGAGGCACGAGAATTGAATGGTATCACCTGGGTGAACGACCAAGGCAAAATAACCATAATAATCTGCCAGAGTCCCTCTTCTTGTAGTCATATCACCCACGCGGGCAAAGGGCACACGGTAAAGACTGTCCGTGATAATAATTCCTGTTAATTGAATAAAATGAGTCGTATCTTTCCCTGCCGAAGCAGTTTGTCCGAACCCGAGTGATCCGCAAAACATTAATGTGATTAGAATTATCTTTTTCATTCGTTCCGTGTAATACACAAAGATGATGATAATGCGCATGTAATCAAAACAATTTAACAATTTTTAAGCCCTTACACTTATTTTATAGTGTCATCAAATTCCTTTTTATTAACTTTGCCAGAATTTATAAAAGAATAAATTCGAATTTTATGCCTGTAGCCGATTTAAATAATGTCAAAGAAGGGTTAACCTATGATGACGTTTTACTCGTCCCAAGATATTCTGAAATTCTTCCACGAGAAGTAGTGCTTCAGACCAAATTTACACGTAACATCACCTTAAATGCACCGATTGTTTCGGCCGCTATGGACACCGTTACCGAGTCAGCCCTAGCGATTGCTATTGCGCAGCAAGGTGGTATAGGTGTAATTCACAAAAACATGACCATTGCTCAGCAAGCATTGGAGGTGAGAAAAGTGAAACGATCTGAAAGCGGGATGATTCTTGATCCAATTACCTTGTCTATTTCTGCAAAAATTGGTGATGCATTAACTTTAATGCGTGAAAATGCGATAGGTGGTATTCCCATTGTTGACGAGAACAGAAAGTTAAAAGGAATTTTAACGAATCGTGATTTACGTTTTGAAAAAGATGTTGAGAAGAGTGTTCAAGAAGTGATGTCTTCGGAAAATATCATTACAACAATCGAGGGTACTTCACTTGAACAGGCAGAAGAAATTTTACAAGAACATAAAATTGAGAAACTACCTGTTGTCTCTTCGGACAATACTTTACTCGGTTTAATCACTTATCGTGACATTATTAAAGTGAAGGAACATCCAAATTCATGTAAAGATAAATTCGGTCGACTGCGTGTTGCGGCTGCTGTAGGCGTAACAGACGATACACTCGAACGCGTCACGGCGTTGGAAAAAGCAGGTGTTGATGCGATTGTGATTGACACCGCTCACGGTCATACACTGAGTTTTGTTACAAAATTAAAAGAAGTTAAGGCTGTATTTCCTCATTTGGATGTTGTAGCAGGTAATATCGCTACACCTGAGGCGGCGCTCTTTTTAGTGGAGGCCGGTGCTGATGCGATAAAAGTAGGCATTGGTCCTGGATCAATTTGTACAACACGTATTATTGCTGGAGTTGGAGTACCTCAATTATCTGCTGTGAATAATGTTGCATTAGCATTGGAGGGAACAGGCGTTCCGATCATTGCAGATGGTGGAATTAGATATACAGGGGATTTTGTGAAAGCGATTGCTGCTGGTGCAGACTCGATTATGGTTGGTTCAATGTTTGCAGGTGTGAAAGAATCGCCGGGTGAAACAATTATTTATCAAGGTCGAAAATTTAAGGCCTATCGTGGAATGGGATCAGTTGAGGCCATGCAAAAAGGATCAAAAGATCGTTATTTCCAAGATGTGGAAGATGATGCTAAAAAGTTAGTGCCGGAAGGAATTTCAGGTCGAGTACCCTACAAAGGAAATTTAGACGAAGTAATGCATCAAATTATTGGTGGTTTGCGCGCGGGAATGGGTTATTGCGGAGCAAGAGACATTGAGACATTGAAAGGAGCACCATTTGTTCGCATTTCAAGTGCGGGAGTTGCTGAAAGTCACCCGCATGATGTATCGATTACACGTGAAGCACCCAACTATAGTAAAAAATAATACGTAATTAAATTGCAATAAACACGAATGTAGCATACAAGGGTAGGATCTATGATTCTACTTTAATTAAAACTTAAACATGAAAAAAATACATTTATTTCTATTAGGCACTTTGTTCTCTGCTGCTGTGATCGCTCAAGATAATGATCCTGTTGTTCTAACCATTGAAGGTGAACATGTGCATGCTTCAGAATTCTTATACATCTACCTAAAGAATAATGATAAGCCGTCATTTGAAAAAGATTCTTTGGACAGTTACATGCAATTGTTCATTAATTATAAATTAAAAGTTAAAGCCGCGAAGGATGCTCAATACGATACAATTCCTAGATTGAAGAGTGAGTTAGAGCAATATCGCAAGCAACTTTCTTTACCCTATTTAACAGATGAGAAAAAAAACGAAAGTTTGATTAAAGAGGCTTACGATCGCACAACAACGGAGGTTCGCGCAAGTCATATCCTCATTCGTTTAGGTCAAGACCCTTCACCGCAAGACACGGTAACCGCTTATGGTAGAATATTAAACTTGCGCAATCGAATTATTGCAGGTGAGGATTTTGCAGAGGTAGCGAAAGGCCCTTTGGGCTCTGAAGATCCTTCCGTGTCTAAAAATGGAGGTGACTTGGGTTATTTTACTGCACTTCAAATGGTTTATCCTTTTGAGGATGCTGCCTTTAAATTGAATATAGGTGATGTTTCAATGCCGGTTCGTACCAAATTTGGTTATCATCTTATCTATTTGGCGGACAAACGACCTGCAAAAGGGATGATAGAAACTGCTCATATTTTAATTTCAACGAACGGAGATGCTGATGAAGCGGAATTAGAGCGAGCTGAGCAAAAGATCAATGAAATATATGCACTGTTAGAAAGTGGAGAATCTTTTGAGGACTTGGCTGCGAAATATTCAGACGATCAATCGTCTAAGGCTAAAGGTGGACTTTTACCTATTTTTGGCTCAGGAGCTAAACAAAGAATGGTCCCTGATTTTGAAGCTGCTGCATATGCTATTCCTGCAGACGGTCAGTATTCAAAACCGTTTAAAACGATCTTTGGTTATCATATCGTTAAACGCATTAAAATCATTCCTGTTCCTTCTTATGAAGCAATGCACCGCGAGTTAAAATTACGTGTAGAGCGTGATGAAAGGGCGGAGACAACGAGAGCTTCTTTCGTTGAAGACCTTAAGAAAAATTACAATTACACGTCTAACGCTCCTCAATTAATAGGTATCTTTTCTAATACAGTCGGAGATGAAATCTTCTTTGGTAAATGGAAAGGATTGAAAGATCATTCACATGACGCCGATATCATCTTTGAATTCAAAGATAACGTGGTAACCATTGGTGATTTCGAACAATATATTTTGAAAAACCAAACGAAAACCCGCAAAATTGACAAGGATGTTTTCTTTATGGGAATGATGGATGAAATGGTTGCAGAACGCATCCTTGCTTATGAAGATTCACAATTAGAAGGGAAATATCCTGAATTCAAATCATTGATGCAAGAATATGCGAACGGCATTTTAGTCTTCGAAATTATGCAAGATGAAATTTGGAAAAAGGCGTCAAAAGATACGGCTGGAATTCGTGCGTATTACGAAGCTCACCGTGCCGACTTCACCTACCCTATTCGTTATGACGGTGATTTGTTTACCTGCAACGATAAAGCAACAGCGAAAGCGGTTACGAAATTATTGAAATCGGGTGTTTCAGTGGATGAGATTGTGAAACAAATGAACAAAACATCACAACTAAACGTGAAAGCTAAATCTCAAATTTACAATTCAGAAACAACTGAAGCGTTTAAGATTTCTAAAAAAGGAAAGGTTAGTATGAAGACCTTTAAACTTGGTATAAACAAAGCTTATGCGAACGAAGGCGTCTATTATGTCTTCCGTGTCAAAGAAATTTTAGCAGCTCGTGAACGTGAATTTAGTGAGGCAAAAGGATTGGTTACTGCAGCTTTCCAAAACCAAATGGAGGCAGAATGGTTAGTGTATTTAAGAAAAAAATACACTATTCAAATTAACGAAGCAGCATTGCACAGCTTAAAAGCGGCACAATAAGCCTAATAATTGTTAAATATTGAAGCCAACCTTGAAGAAGATGTTCGAGGTTGGCTTTTTTTATCGTTATATTTGCCGGTTATAGCAGTATCTTATGAAGAAAACGCGTTTTAACATTTTGATAGAGATCATAACAGGTCGCAATATCATTGCATTGGCGTTAATGTTGATAATGCTTGCTTGCAATAGTGAGGATAAAGGACGCTTAATTGCGAAGGTTGGAGACAAGGAATTGCACAGTGATGATATTCGATTTTTAAATTACAGTTCTTCAGATAGTGCGGAAGTTGTGTCTAACTTTGTTGCTAACTGGGCAGAAGAGCAAATTTTGGTGACCGCTGCTGAGGAGAATGAAAATATAGATCTCAAATCAATTGAACGCAAGGTTGAAAGATTCCGGAATGAACTCTTGATCTATCAGTTGGAAAACGACGAGATAACGTCAAAACTAGACACGGTTGTTTCAGATGAGGAAATTAGCGCTTATTATAAGGACCATAAAAATGATTTTCAACTCAATGACTATCTGGTTAAGGTTCTCTATTTAAAAGTACCTGTAGATGCGCCAGAGCCAGAAAAAATTAGTAATGCCTATAAACTCAATCAAACGGACGATCTAAAAACCGTTGAGATTTATGCAAAAATGTATGCATCTAATTTTTATTACGATATCGAAAGTTGGATTTATTTTGATGATTTGCTTAAGGAAATTCCGCTACATGACATTAAT
>JALQVX010000201.1 GCA_023263555.1 Crocinitomix sp. | reverse complement strand
ACGATACATACACAATTAAAATGCAACGGTCAAGATGAATTTATCTATAGGCGTTTACGTCCCGATCTCAACAATCGCCTAACACTTCTCACCAACACGGAAGAAACTTTTTTCATGAGTGAGAACCAAGAAATATCAGGTAATTTTACGCCTGTCAACAATTCCAAAAACTCAGTTAAATTTACCGTACGGGCATTTAATGAGGATGGACTTTTATTAGAATCTACAAAAAGTGATTCTCTGGGTAATTTTAGCTTTACAACTTTGTCTAGTGACAAAACATACAAGTTTACAGCAGACACACAACTTCAATTATCGCTGACTTTATATGATCGTTACGGTAAAGAAATTGCAAGGATACAGGAGGAAGAGAATCATTTCTTCACCTATCGTCCTTTAGGTTATCAAACCGAATATAATCTCTCATTAATGGATGACCAAGTGGCCTTTGATTTAAATTTAAGTAATCGATACGAAGCGATACTCGTCTATTTTGAAACGAATGAATCGGCTGTTAAGAGGGAAGACCTCGATAAGCTTGCCACGCTAGTCAAACTACTAAAGAAGTATCCACAGCTTAAACTTTCGATTAGTGCGTACGCTGATGCAACTGCTTCAGATGAGTACAATTTTATTTTATCGCAAAAAAGAGGTGAATGGATTGCTTCATATTTGGAAGCAAAAGGCATTGATCCTAAGCGTTTTTCAATAAATGCGTATGGTGAAACCAAATTAATTGATCCAGAAAATGATTCAATTAACAGGCGTGCCGAGTTACGCATTTATTTGTAAGTTATATTGTATAATGTGACATAAACATATGGAGAATTCCTTAAATTACGTTTCAGATTTCCACGAGCACTTAGATCATGCTAAAATAATGCTGATCTATGACGGCATACTTTCAAAAGCCATAGTCGAAGCATTTTTGACGCGTTTAAAAATTGACATAGAAAAAACTGACGTGCCAAAAAAAGAAAAAAAACGTTTCTTTTCGATTGTCGTGGAATGTATTCAGAATCTATCTAAACATGGTAATGTAAATGATATCAACGATTCACACTTTCTCGTTTTAGTCGAAAAAGAACAAAACACGCTTAAAATATCGACGGGAAATGTCGTTGACAATTCTAATGAACGCGCCATTATTGATTTAATTGAATACGTCAATAAAAAAGACAACGAAGAACTTCAGGAACTTTACAAACAAGGCATTACAAACAATACATTGAATGAAAATGGGCAAGCAAATTTAGGACTTATCGATATTGCACGCAAATCGAGTCAAAAATTAAAATATCAATTTAATAAAATCGACAACGAAAGATCCTTCTTTCTCTTTCAGACACAAGTTAGAGTGCTGTAAACGGATCCGAAAGTGATCTATTAATCAAATTTCTCTGTTTCTAATTTAGGCCATTTCGGATTCAGTGCTTCCAATATTTGCAAGACTATTTTAGCAATTGCATTTACTTTTACCCAGTTTTTGTCAGCAGGAATGATGTGCCATTCGGGTTGATTACACTTTTCAAAAATAGTTTCATACACTTTCATATAAGCATCCCACTTCTCGCGTGACTCCCAATCGCCATCATTGTGTTTCCAATACTTTTCCGGATTGTCGATTCGCTCTGTTAACCGATCTAATTGCTCCTCTTTGGAAATGTGCAAATAAAATTTCAACACCGTTGTGCCATGATCAGCCAACAAGGCTTCAAAATTATTGATATGATCATAGCGACGATCGACTAACTCTTTGGAATAATAACCTTCAACTGAGGGTACTAAAATGTCCTCATAATGTGAACGGTTAAAAATATGAATCATCCCCTTTCGAGGAACGATTTTATGCACACGCCAAAGAAAATCATAGCCAAATTCCTCTTCTGTCGGTTTTTTAAACGAAAAGACATTGCAGCCCAAAGGATTGATACTACCGAGAATGCTTTTTACTGTGCCATCCTTTCCTGCCGCATCAACTCCTTGAAGAACAATTAAAAGGGAGTGTTTTGCTTCTGCAAATAAAATCCGTTGCAAGGCTTCAATTTTTGCAATTAAGATTTTATTTTCTTTTTTGATGGTATCCTTGTCCAAATCTGCAGGTCCATTTGTATCAATTTTCTCTAACATGGCGTTTATCTTTAGCCACAAGATAGTTAGAATTTTTAGAGAATACCTTTGTTTTTAGGATGATCCTCTACTTCATATTTTGTTGATTAATTAGATTATGCCTTCGTTTAGCCCACGAAATTCTTTAATTTTAACCTTGAAAATGTTGGTATGAAAAAAAATCCTGCAATTTGGATTGTTGCTTTAGTTTCAATTATTTCTGGAGTATTGATTTTTAGAAGTTTCACAGGGGCCCTTGTTACGGGTGTACTAGGAACACTTTTTTGGATCGGTCAATCAAAAGAGAGCAAAAAAGTGAAAACGCATAAAAATAAGCGTGATGGAAATTTAACGCTTTTATTAGCCGCGGCTGTTATCAAAGCAGATGGGCGAATCTATCAAAAAGAGCGGGACTTGGTGCGTCGAAAATTTGAACATGATTTTGGCAAAGTTGAGGCCCATCAATACATGCAAAAATTGGAAACATGCCTCAATCAAAAAGTGCAAGTCAATGCCGTTTGTCATCATATTAATCTGGAATTTCTGCCAAGTGAAAAAATTCAAATTCTTCACTTTTTGATCGGAATTGCGGTTTCCACAGGCGTCTTGGTTGAATCTGAGCATCTTTTATTGCAAAAAATAGCGAACCGCTTAGAAATAGGAAATGTGACGTATCAATCAATGCTCGCTATGTTCAATTATTCCTATCAACAGCAGCACACAAACGATTCAAAAAAAGAGCAAAAACAAGAATACAATTATCACGCTAAACCAAGCCCTTCTCGTGCATTAGATAACGCCTATAAAATACTTGAACATACTTCAGTCGCAACGAACGAAGAGATCAAAAAAGCCTATCGCCGTTTAGCTAAAATTCATCATCCCGACCGATCCATTCATTTGGGTGAAAAATTTCAGCACGTAGCAAAAGAGAAATTTCAAAAATTACAAGAAGCCTACGATTTAATTAAATCTAAAAGAGGATTCAAATAGATAAATTATGCCACGTTTCGTTTTTTCTGGATGGGCCATGTTGCTCGGCTTTATTATCGGAGCTTTGATTCCTCAGGAGGAATTAATAAGTCACTTTATTGCAGGCGTGCTAATTTCCGTCTTTGCACTCCTGGTTTATTTAATGTACACCTCTGTGCGACATTCGTATTTATTGAAACACAAAGGCTTCCTAAAAAGTGAAGAAACCTTTATTGACATCATTCTGCAACTGGCTGCCGGAGCAACAATGGCTGATGGTAAAGTCACATCCAGCGAAAAGGCACGAATTCGCACCCAACTGGAGAAAGGATTTTCAAAAACCAAAGCTGAGGCATATTTAATTACTTATGAGTCCCATTTAGAACAAACCATTCCTATTGACGCCTGCTGTAAAACAATTCGAGACGAATTTGACAATGCGACAAAAGCCCACTTGCTATATCTGCTAATTTCGATTGTAACGGCAGATGGGATCTTATCACAAGGAGAGGAAAACTATATTGACACGATCGTCAAAAAAGCACGCATTCGATCAACGACAGTCTATACCGTTTATCGTCTATTTACTTTTCAGCGCGAGCAGCAGCAATACGAATATCAACAGCAATCATCATCATCACGTCCAACAACGTCAACATCCCGCCTTAAATCGGCTTATGAATTGTTAGATCTTGATGCAGCCAGCTCTGACAAAGAAGTGAAACAAGCTTTTCGTCGCTTGGCAAAAATTCATCATCCTGATAAATTAGGCCATTTGGGTGAAGCACAACTGACATTGGCAAAGGAAAAATTTCAACTTATCATGGCCGCCTACGAGCAAATCAAAACGGCAAGAGGTATCAATTAATTACCATTCATCACGCAGCAAATCTGCCTTGATTTTTGCCATTGTATTTTCTACATTTGGAAGTTCCATTTGCAATAAATAAGCGTGCAAAGTGGATAGGATACTATTCCCTTCTTGCGGAACAAAGGCCCAGCCTTTAATGCGTTTTTTTTCAACCAAAACATTGCCATCAATAATAATTGCATGTGAGAAAATACGTCCATTAAAACCATATCTTCTGCCCAATTCAAAAATAACATTTGAGTCAAACTTTGATGTTCGCGCCATCAATGCTTGGTTCGTAATCAACGCTTGGAATGGTCGCTCCAATTCATACTTCAATTCGATATTAAACCGAACCGAATGCATTAACTGACTCGGAGTTGTAATATCACTAGAGGTCAAGGCACATGGACAACCCACCGTTTTATATAAATCAATTACATCTACTGAATGATGCGTTCCTGCTTGCTCATCCAAATGTCGCGCCACGACATTTGCAGTCACTAATCGTTCATGATTACCCAAATCCTCCGATCTTCTTACCACAACCACATCTGCTTGTTTGAGATTCTCTAATTGATTGCCACAAAATGTTTTTAACAAAGCAGCCGTACCATGGGTATTGCAGGATACAATATTGACAAACTTCTGACCTCGAATGGCTGCATCATTTACACCGGTCATAAATGGAAGGCCAAATCCTTTTTCACTTCCTTGCGCTGATGTTCCTTTGAGGTTTGGAAGTTGCTCGTAATTTGGCTTATTAGACATTCCCACCCCATTCGCTGTTGCTTCAAAGATATAGTGAATTGAAGGTAAAATTTCAGCGACCGTTAGCAAATTGTTTTGTTGCTGATGCGAACAGATAATAGCACCTTGCTCCACTAAAAAATCACGCTCTACCTTATTCCATTGGTTAAAAGATCGCTTGGCTACGTAGAGCTGATTAATCTGTAAATCTTTTTGATACGTTAAAATGAGGTTGGCAATGGTCGTTCCAATATTCCCCATTCCATTGACCAAGACATCAAATTTACCGCTTTCCATGAATCCAATTTTTAATAACTTGTTTCCCCACAAGCGGAATAATTGCTGCCGCGATCACAATTTTAAGATCCAAACCAATCGTTTGTTTTTTGAGATAAAGTTGATCGTAAAACCAACTCATTTTTTTATGACAGACCGGTGCCAATTGCGCCAAACCGACAATGCCAGGTTTCACTAACCATCTTTTTTTATGGAATTCATCATTCCAACCCAAGCGTTCCAAATCTGCCTGCGTGAGCGGCCGCGGTCCTACAAAACTCATCTGTCCAAATAAAATATTGACCATTTGCGGCAATTCATCAATTCCCGTGCGGCGCAATACTTTTCCAATTGGTGTAATTTGACCGTCGTGCATGGTTCTGAATTTATAAATGCGAAAGAGCCGTTTATTTCTCCCGACCCGATCTTGCAGAAAAAAAGCCGATTTACGTTCTATAATCCAAATCAGGAGAATCACTAAAATCAAAAAAGGACTCAGCATGAGCAATAAAATAAGCGCAAATAAAAAATCCAAAAGTCCTTTTAACATAGCGTTGAAGATCCATTTTTGTCCAAAAACGATTATGAAATTAAAAATAAAGGTCGAATCGTCTTGCAAAAAATGCAAAAAGTCGTTTTCCCTTGCGAAAATCAATTCTGATATCCAACAGTGTTGCCCTACATTTGCTTCAACACTAAAATAAATGACATGAAAAATGTACAAGAAAATAAGTTACAATTAACCCGAGCAGAAAAATGGGCTTGGGTTGTATTTTTAGGATTAGGTGTCAATTATATTCTATTGACGATTTTGTTTTCTGTGAGGTAAACGAGATCAGTGGTCTAAACACTTTTGCTAAATCTACCTCCCCTATGCGTTTCATAAAACCGAATCTAAACTTGATCATATCCCTCGAATAGGAATCAAATAGCCCATATCCGAGAATTAACAACGGAAGAATTGGTGATTGATCACGAAAATTTCGCAGTGCTTTATTGCCGATTGGTGACGGATTAGATTTTAGTGCCACCCCCTAAAACCACCCAATACTAATCCCAGCCGAAAACAACTGCAATTTATTGGAATGTTCATTGGTAAACAACAAGGTCATGTCGTAATAGCCAAATAGAAAGACATTATTGCGTCCAATGCGCAGGGTTGGACCGTAATGGAAACGATTTAAATCGGGGAAATTAAATTCTTTAAATTCGAGGTTATCGATTCGCCATTTGGAGTAATTTTCGACCATGAAACCAGCTTTAAAACCGGGGTAAAATTTCCATTTATTACGTTCTTTTCGGGAGCGGAATCGAATTTCAACCGGTACCTCAACAAAATTAAAAACGGTGCGATTAATCCATCTTTTAACACCGGTATAAGGGGCATAACTTGTATATGTCAAATCTGCATTGGTCGGATCTTCAATAAAACTAAACGAACCGTGATGACGGATATTAAAATGACTGTAACCAAACCCGATTGCGATTCCCATTCGCGAAGTTTTTGAAAAAGGAATATCAAACATGAGGTTGATATTGTGACCGATTGCAT
The DNA here is from genome assembly GCA_023263555.1 of Crocinitomix sp. Lineage (GTDB taxonomy): Bacteria > Bacteroidota > Bacteroidia > Flavobacteriales_D > Crocinitomicaceae > Crocinitomix. The sequence goes on along the minus strand of JALQVX010000201.1, from coordinate 19,242 downwards.
AAAATTTTGTTTCGACATCATTGAGATCACCCATCCATGAATTGAAGAAAAAATCAGAATTGAGTCGATCAAATTTATCCGGTGTATCTACTTCAGGTGCATGCAGTCCCGTATAAAACCGCATGATTCCGGGCTTACGTTTTGCAAATGGATTTTCAGTTGAATCGCGCTCTTGGCTTACTCCAAAAAACGAAGTCAACACCATCACTAAAGTCACTAATTTTTTCATTCCTCTTTTTATTAAACTGTTAAGAATGTTCCTTAATTCCTTTTTCCCATTGCCACGAATGCCTTAGCGCATCTCCTAAAGAAAAATCGCATGACCAATCAAGGACTTCTTTTGCCTTTTGCGTATTGGCATAAATTTGCTCAACATCTCCACTTCGTCGATCGCCGATTGTATAATTCAATTTCAGCTCATTAACGTCCTCAAAAGTAGTAATCAATTCCAGCACAGAAGTGCCTTTACCAGTACCTAAATTGAGCACATCACAGAAGGGTTTTTCTTTCGAAGATAAGTAATTTAAAGCTAAGACGTGCGCCCTTGCTAAATCACATACATGAATATAATCCCGAATATTAGTGCCATCTGGCGTGTGATAATCGCCCCCAAAAACGGTTAATTTTTCGCGAATTCCTTTCGCAGTTTGCGTAATATAAGGCACTAAATTATTGGGTACGCCTTGCGGCAATTCACCAATCAATCCTGAAGGATGTGCGCCAATAGGATTAAAATAGCGCAATAAAAACGCTTTTAAATCTTGTTCCGCTTCAATCTGATAGCGGATGATCCTTTCGCAAGTTATTTTCGTATCACCATAAGGAGAAACGGCAGATTTAACTGGACTTTCTTCCGTAACGACTATTTCATCACTTTCACCATAAACGGTACAAGAAGATGAAAAAACCAAATTCTCCAAATGAAAACGCTTCATGGCATTGAGAATGACACAAAGCGAACCCACATTATTTTGGTAATATTTGACAGGATTTACAACCGATTCGCCCACTGCTTTATCCGCCGCAAAATGAATTACACCATCACAGTTGGTGTAGCGGGCAAACACCTCTTCCACCGCAATAGCATCTTGACAATCGACTTCGTGAACAAGAGGTCTTACACCCATTAATTGCTCCAAACGATCGATAATCCAAGGCTGAGAATTTCTAAAGTCGTCCAAAAGGACAGGGGTAAAACCAGCATTAAACAGTTCAACCACAGTGTGCGAGCCAATATAGCCCGCACCCCCAGTTACAATAACAACTTTATTCATTTCGTTTTTTCGAAGTTAATCTATTGGCACGTTTTAGTCAATATCGTTTTTACAGCGATTTCAACATCTGTCCATAATTTATTAACTCCATCAGGACCGGTGTGTTTTGCTTCACATACAACACCTAAAGAATCCATGGCTTCTTGACCGTCAAAATCCATTAAATTAATGGTTGTTAAAAATGTGATTTGCTCTCCATCTACTTTCACTTCACCTGTATATTCTTTAGAAATACTATTCATAGTGATTGAAACCGTACCTTCTTTTTCAGCCAAAGCAATGATAGAACCCGATAACATATCTGTTTCACTCATGATTCCAAAAAAACTATTCTTAATTTTCGGATCACGCACCTCATCTTGTGAATTAAGGCTACTTACAGGAATTGAAAATGTAGCACCAGTTAAAGTTGCAAACATATCAGAAGCTCCGTCATTAGCCGTTACATTGATTTGGTCAAATGTTCCGCTTACCGCCACCTTTTCGGTTAATTTAAATGCGGTCCATGTCAAAACCGTTTCATCCGGATTGTAGGTATATGTGCAGTTTTCAACTACTGGCTCTTCGGTTACAGTCGTTTCGTCTGTCGTCGCTTCTTCACCTCCACAAGACGCTAAAAAAACAGCACTAAGGGTAAAAATTGCAAATCTCTTGATCATATCATTTGTTTTATAAAAATTAATAGTTGTTTGAAAAACGTTCAACTCCTGTAAACGTTCAATTCAAGTATAAAATTAGCGAAAAGGTGTGATAGAAAAAAACTTATCGACATCAATTTAAAATTCTTCGTCGTATCGCTCTTGAATTTTAGTCAATTGGTCCAATTGTTTCTTTTTAAGTGCTCCGTGAATACTCGCATTAAGCTCAAACCCCAATAAAAGAACAAAGGAAATCAAATAGATCCAAAGTAAGAGCATCATAATCGTGCCCAATGAACCATAAAGTTCATCATATTTTGCAAATTTCTGAATGTAGAAGGAGTAAAGTTCTGAAATCAAAATGATCAAGGCTGTTGCTGTTGTGCTACCCGCCGAAAAGAAACGAAACTCTTTGCGGTTGGAGGGTCCAAAATAATAGATAGTTGCCACTGCAAAGTAGAGCATAAATCCCACAAAAATAAAGGTGGAAATAGAGAAAATCCCATCTAGATGTTCCGCAATAAAGACGCTATGTTCAGCCCAATAATTCAACAATTTACGTTCAAAGAGTACAATGATTACCAAAGCCAAAACAGCTGAGATAATGAGAAAAACAAAGACAACAGCCGTAATTTTTGTTGACCACCAATTCCGTTTTTCAAATTGAACCCGCGAGGCATTAAAGGATTTTATCAACACAGTAAAACCGTTCGAACTGAAATAAAGCGCCAATAAAAACCCATATGAAATAAGTGAATTCACGGTTGAATGATGAAACTCATCCAAATTACCCACGAATTGATTAAAAATTGTTTCGGGAATAAAGACGCTAAAAACGGGGAGGATATCCTTTTCAAGATCGAAATAAGGTATGTACGCTGTTAGGATCACCATCACCAAACCGAATGGAATCATGGCTAAAAAAAAGTGAAATGCCAAAGAAGATGCGCGCGTAGCCAATAGACCTCGTCGAATGGTCCACCCTAAAAAAAACAAAATCTCCCAAAGCGATACACCGTCGAAACCGGGGAGCGTGATTCGGCGGGAAAGATGGATCAGTTTACGAATATACACCGCACGGATGATACGCTTGATTCGTTTTATTTTCTCCACTAATTTTTTCACACAGCAAATATACACGCAAATTAACATTTTGTCGAGATTGAACTCTTTTTTCAAAATCGGTGCAAATACAGGTGGTGAGTAATAACGTCAATAAATTTCGTAAATTTCTGCCTTTAACCAAAAAATGGACGGTACCGCTACACATAGAATTGAATCGAAATGGGTGCATTATGCGGCGCTCCTTGGTTTGATTTTTTTGGTCGTTTTTTTAAAACTCGGTAGTTTTCATATTCGTTGGTGGGATGAATCTATGTTTGCCGTAAACACCTTTGAAATGATGGAAAATGGTCATTATTTTTCGCTTTACTACGACGGTGCACCAGACCTATTTAATACCAAACCTCCTTTAACTAATTGGTTGCAATTGATTTCCGTTCAACTCTTTGGCTATAGTGAATATGCGATTCGTTTTCCCTCAGCCCTTGCTGCGACCCTGAGTATTTTAGCCATTTTCCGTTTTGCCATGCGCCATTTATCCATTTATTGGGCATGGATTAGCGCCTTAATTTTACTCACGGCAAATGGTTTTGTAGCCTATCATACGGCACGAACGGGTGATGCAGATGCTTTACTTACTTTATTTATGCTCCTCAGCGTTTTAGCATTTATCGACTATTTAATCACCGAAAATAAACGCCAAATTCTATTCGTTTTTATCTTTCTTACACTTGGCTTTGCAACTAAATTGTACGCCGTATTTTTATTTGTTCCTGCATTTTTAGTTGGACTGATTTATGTGAAAAAATTGCGTCAATTCATTTTCAATTGGCATTTTTTAATCGGACTCGTCTTCTTTTTAGGATCGGCAACTTTCTTAATTGTAATGCGAGAAATTGAAACCCCCGGTTATATCGACTTGATTTTATCAAAAGATGCAGGACGTATTTTTGAAGTCGTAGAATATCATACGGAGTCTGCTACTTATTATGTTGACAACCTCTTCACGTATCGCTTTGGCATGTGGATGATCTTTGCAGTCACTGGTACAGCCTTGCTTTTCGTTTCAAAAAATGAAAAACACCAGATTATTCATATTGTTCTGTTCGCCTGTGTGGTCTCCTACCTCCTCGTTATTACATTTTCAGCGACAAAACTGGAGTGGTATGATATGCCCCTTTTTCCATTATTGGCTTTACTGGCCGCTTACCCCATTCAATCGCTCATCCTAGAAAAAATAAGCGTTAAATGGCAACAACACGCATTAATTGCACTGCTCTTTGTCTACCCTTATTATATTGCCTTTAACGAATCGCAAGGAAACACAATAACCCTTGGCGATAGTAAAATTGAGGCGAAAGAAAATTACCTCTACACGGCATTTCGCAATCAAATTGACATGAATGGAGTCAAGGTATTTTATCATTGTTGGGACGGCGGCTTGCTCTTTTATCAGTATAAATTCAAAACCATTAATCAAGATTTGAAATTGGTTTATAACCTTGAAAATTTAAGCGATAATGATCGGGTTTTAGTCTCTAATGATAGTTTAAAAAATCTACTCTCTTCGTCTTTTATGGTTGAACCGATTGATCACTTAGAATCAGCAGAATTAGTTAGGCTCCACCCAAAGTAGGCTTTTTATGAAAATGATAACCCAACACAAATTTCTAATATTGGCCTTGATTGCTGCCTTGTTTTATGTACTCATGGCCTACTTCAGTAAAGGGTATTATCATGCAGATGAGCAATTTCAAATCATTGAATTTGCCGGATATAAACTATGCACACATTCGGGGACTGAACTCACATGGGAATTTGATGAACGAATGCGTGGCATTCTTCAACCGTTAATTTTTATTCTCATCACCAAAACAGCTCACTTTTTTGGAACAGTAGATGCCTATATCCTCATCTTTATCACACGGGCATTAACAGGTATTCTCTCCGTTTTTTGCATCCATTTTTTTATTGGTAAAATAAGACCCTTGATTCTAAACCCAAGATTCCATTTTCCTTTTGCAGTAGCTTCTTATTTTACTTGGTTTATCCCTTATTTGGCGGTGCGCTATTCTTCCGAAAACTTGGCGGCTTTATGCCTTTTAGTTGCCATAGGTTTGAGTATCAATTCTTCGTGGAATGTTAGAAAATCCCTGCTCTTAGGCGCAATTCTCGGACTCGGTTTTTTATTCCGTTTTCAACTTGGTTTTGCAATCGTAGGGTATTTTCTTTGGCTTATTTTTATTAAAAAAATTGAATTCAAAAATCTCTTCGCTTTTTGCAGTGTCATTCTGCTCCTGGTCGGATTTGGCGTTATGATAGACAGCTGGTTTTATGGTGAATGGGTGTTTACGCCGTGGAACTATTTCTATCAAAATATAGTGAGTACGACCTCTCCTTCATTTGGAGACGAACCGTGGGATTTTTTCATCAATAAATTCACACGGTACACCGGTCCTTTTTTAAATTATTTACTTTCTTTTGGCCTCCTAATTGGCTTTATCTTCGAACGGCGAAATGTAATTGTTTGGTGCGCCATTCCTTTTATTCTTGCCCATAGTTTAGTCCTGCACAAAGAATTTAGGTTCCTTTTCCCACTCCTCTTTTTGCTTGTTCCACTCTTCTTTTTGGCCCTGAATCATATTGACGGGGCGCTTAAAAACTTCTCGTATAAAAAATGGATCTATGGTGCAGTGGTCAGTGGATTTTTAGTGGTAAACACAATTGGTCTAGCGGCAATGACCCAAAAATCAGCAGACATGGGGCATATCGCAATCACCTCTTATATTCACGACCATTACGGCGACCAAAAAATTAATTTGATCACTGTTCCCTTTGGAAACCCTTATAACCCCTGGGGTAGACCGATCAAATTTTATCAAGAAAAAAACATGATCACCACAAACATTGAGGATTTGTGCGAACTAAATACCGATTTAATTCATGAAGATGCGGTTAATTTATTGGTGATCCGTCAAATTGATGGAAGAAAAGGGGTATGCCACGAAAATTTAAACCTCCAATTCTGTCATTTTATTACACAAAGTATACCGCCTTGGATTGAAAAAGTGAATACCATCTACAAAGGTTTTGATCCCTCAAACATCATTGAACTTTACGAACTAAGATGAAGAATATGTACTTTTGGCAAAAATCGACATAAATGATTAAGTACAATCCGAAAAATTGGTTCAGTTCAATACTTGCATTTCGCCGAAGTGACACCTTTCTAATTATTTGGAAAGAGATGATTTATATCTTCTTGTTCACACTTGCGCTCACCTATTTCGAATTGCGGATGGAGATGAATGTGGATCGTTGGGGAAAATTATTAGCTGTCTATTCATTAATCGGTTTTGTACTCTCGCTTTTGCTTGTTTTCCGCACAAATACTGCTTACGACCGTTGGTGGGAAGGACGCAAAAAATGGGGCGAAATGGTGAACAATACCCGGAATCTAGCCACCAAAATAGCTGTAATGATCGACGATAAACCCACCCGCGATTATTTTGCACGCATGATTGGGAACTACGCATACGCTGTAAAAGAACATTTGCGCGAAGGGGTGAAATTTGAAGAACTCGAATTAACGGATGAAGAAAGAATCACCCTAGAAAATGCCAGTCACATCCCTAACATTATAGATAAATGGCTGTATTGTAAACTGTATGTCCTCAAACAAGAAGGTAAAATTTCAGAACAAGATTTTATCGTGATTGATATCAATTTAAAAGCATTAGCGGATATTCTGGGTGCCTGCGAACGCATTCGAAACACTCCTATTCCCTACTCGTACAGCATCTTCTTGAAAAAATTCATCTTCATTTATGTCACCACCATTCCATTGGCGCTCGTTGGTGACTTTGGCTATTATTCCAGTATAATAGCCGTCTTTATTTTCTATGTACTTGTGAGTATGGAGATTTTGGCCGAAGAAATCGAAGATCCGTTTGGATTAGATGATAACGACTTGCCAACAGATGATTTGAGTGCAAAGATTAAAATGAATGCAGAAGAAATCTTACACTAAGGTGTAAAAGCCTTAGGTGTTCCATTTGGTCCTAATTCCACCCCTTCTTTAAATGTCTTTTCAACTACAGGTTTTCCTTTTTTGTCAAACACATACATTTTACCGTCCTTCACCCCATCCTTATAATTGATTTCTTGCGTGACATAATGTGGTCTCCAATTAAAGAGCAACATTTTGCCATCTAATTTACCATCTTTATAATTGATGATACGACTCGGTTTTGATCCTCCAGCAAAATAATAAATCCATTCTCCTTCTTCTTTCCCCTCTTTATAATCGCCTTCATGCGTCATGCCGCCATCTTTTTCACTGTACCAAATCCAATGCCCATCTTTCACACTTTCTCGCAATACACGTTTGGCAAAAGGACCGTATTTAACCCCTTTCTTATGATTTACAATTTTATATGAACCAGCCTCCAACAATTTTCCCTTTTTGGTATAGCGCAACCATAGTCCAACCTTTAAATCGTGATCATACGTTCCCTTTAAATGCAACTTACCTTTTTTATAATAAGAAAGCCATTCACCATGCAAACTGCCCATATCAAAAGTAGCCTCATTTTTCAGATCCCCATTGTCATACCATTGCTGCCATTTACCATTTTCTTTGCCTGCTGAAAAGGTACCTTCTTTGAGAAGTTTCCCATTTTCATACCACGTCCGCCACATGCCTTCCTCAACATCATTTGCATAAGTTCCCTCTTTCCAACGACTGCCATCTTTGTAGAAAAAATCCCATTTACCGTCACGTAAACCCGCTTTAAAATAACCTTGACTTTCAATGTGAATCGAATCGCCTGGATACCAATACTTCCAAAAACCATCTTGCTTATCGGCATTAAAGTCACCTTCCATATCCTTGGTTCCTACATTCGTGAACCACGTCCAATGCCCTACTTTCTGACCATCTAGAAAAGTACCAGTGATATTGGTTTTACCATTATCATAATTTTTAATATAATCCCCAGTTAAACGGCCATTCGTATAGGTCATAACACGATCAATTTGACCGGTATAATACCAATAATACCATTTCCCGTCCTTTTCATTATTCACATACTGCCCGCGAACAAAAAGATTTCCAGCTGCCGAAAACTCTTCAAAATCCCCATCTTTTAATCCATCTTTATACGTGTAAAACTCTTGTAAATGTCCTGTACTTGAATAATAAATAAAGGTTCTTCCATTCCCTTCCGTCAAGGTTTGCGTGCTATCTGTTCTCCAAAAATTCTGTACGTATGAAACCGAGTCCAAAATAGTCTCTTCCATCATATGGTAACCATTGCTGTAATAATACTTCCAATCACCAGTCGGTGTGTCCATAGTATAATAACCCGTTTCTTTCACATTGCCATTGTCGTACCAGCGCGTAAAAACACTGTCCTGTTTTCCCATCTTAAAAAACCCTCTTTCCTTCTGTCGTCCATTTGGGTAAAACATCACCACCTCACCATTCAATTCACCCTTCAAATAATTTCGCTCTTCTTCTAATCGCCCTTGACGATCCCAATAACGCCACAAACCATGCTCTAACGTTGTTTGGCCGTTAAATGCATCCGCATAATAATAACCTTGGCTGCGGAGAACTGAATTGTTAAAATCCCAGAAATTCTTCACCATTTTTGGCTTTGTGCCTTGCCCAAAACTAACTGAAGAAACTAGGACTAGGGTGAAAAGGAGGATGTGATTTTTCATTTTTTTGTTAAAATTATTTCTAATATTTCGTCATTCAAGCATTTACATGTGCCCGAACAACTCTATAAGTTAAAATGCAAATTTAGTTACTTTTTTATTTGAGCAAATTATGAAGACCCTGCACTAAAAAAAGTAATCCAAAAAGGATGAGGATAGAACCTAAAACAAAATTGACAACTCTTATCCAACTCGGTGTCAAAAACTCTTTTAATTTTTTAGCCCCACTAATTTTCAAAACATCTACACTAAAAAAGGTCGCTAAAATCAAACAGATGAAAATCAATTGAATGTAGATGTGATCAATTTTTAATGATGCTGGAGCCGTTGGCAACAAAGTCATCATGGTCAACCAATAAAATAAAACCCCAGGATTAAGGCCGTTAATCATAAACCCTTTGAGCACCATCATCAGGTGATTACTGGCAGAAAGACTCTCAGCCGAGACCACTTTAGTGGTCGGAATTACATCTAATTTTCGAGCCTTTAAAATGTTAACTATTCCAAATACAACGAACGCCGCTCCACCAACAATTTTGAGATAATGTCTTTTTTCGCTCTCCATGAGCTCATGCACCTCTTGAAAAAACAAAAAAGCAATGGTGACATAAATTAAATCGCTGATTAACACACCCAGATCGAGATACAGCGCCGACTTAATTCCTTTAGTAATACTCGTTTCAATAAGAATAAAAAAAGCAGGACCCACCATTATACTTAACAGGAGTCCGTAACCAATTCCGCTTAAAATGATTTCTATCAAAAGTTTCTTTTTTTGGTACCGTAGATTTATCGGTGCAATTTACTCATTCCATTACGTAAATCCTTTAAAAATGTTCTGATTTATGTCCGTTTACACCTATAAATCAAGATTTAACTGCACCGTAATTGGGCAATGATCCGAATGTACAACAGCCGGCAAAATTCCCGCCGCTTGTAAATTATCTACCAAATTATCGGTGATAAAATGATAATCAATACGCCAACCCAAATTTTTGCCACGTGCACCTGCGCGGTAGGTCCACCATGAATAATGATGCGGTTCTTTGTTTAAGTGACGGAAGGTATCTACGAATCCCAGTGCTAAAAAATCAGTAATCCATTGGCGCTCCTCAGGTAAAAAACCAGACGAATTTTTATTCGAAACTGGGTTGTGAATATCAATCGCTTCATGACAAATATTAATATCACCCGAAATCAATAATTTAGGTCGGCTTTTGCGCAATTCTTGCACATATTCAAAAAAATCAGCCAAAAACTCCATCTTAAACGCTTGCCGGTCGTCTCCACTACTCCCACTTGGAAAATAGCAACTCAACACAGAAAAATCACCGAAATCAACCCGTAAAATACGCCCTTCCGAATCATACTTCTCAATTCCGCAGCCATACTCTACATGATCGGGTTCTGTTTTCGAAAAAATCGCCACACTGCTGTATCCTTTCTTTTGTGCCGAATACCAATAGGTATGATAACCCGCCGCCTTAAATTCGTCTAAATCCAACTGCTCCTTATGTGCCTTGGTTTCTTGCACACACACAATATCGGGGTCTTCCGTCTTCACCCAGTCTAACCATCCTTTACCCATTGCAGCGCGAATGCCATTCACATTATACGAGATAATCTTTGCCATAATTTTGTCTTATTGTACAAAAATAAGGTTTTTGATAAGTAAACCTACATTGAAATGAAGTGTCTGTATTTTGTATTTAAATAGCTTGGGCGTGCCCCAGCCACTCGTGTCCTCGGTCTGGGTCGCAGTATTTCGGGCTCGCTATCGCTCGGTGCTGCGCACTACACCCTCCATGTTGCTCACGCGGCAGGTCTTGCTATCCTGTGCCACGAGATGCAATCTCGCGGCAGCGAGAGAAAAGCGGATAAATATCCGCCAAATTTTTGTTTTGGCGAAGAATACAAAAAAAACACGTTAACCCTAATAAGGCAAAAGATAAACCAATGAAAAAGTATGGTTGAGTCTCGACTTATCAAAAACCGATTGAATGGAATAAGTCACCCCAATTTTTTTGCCGAACAAAATAACGGTTGGACTATAATCAAAAAATCGTGGTGCTCTATTCCCGTATATTCATATTGCGAATCTCTAGAAACAACGGTAAAAGAACCTTTCGTTTTCGTGTGGTTCGTTACCCTGCTGCGCAGTGGTTGCACCGCTGCGCCACCCCAAGCGTTAAACAATATGTTCATGAATATGTTTGTTGCATTGGAGGCAAACAAAAAACTTCGTCTAATATTCCAACTTGATTAATATAATTTGAAGCTGATGAAAACAACCAATCTTCAGGTTTTACAACAAAATTTTCTTCAACCGGATTATTGTGTATATAGTTTATTTTGTCCCAAACGAATTTTTCAGTGTAAAGCTCTATGGCATGGTTTCCACTTTTCCAAAATTTAAAATTTTGATTTACTTTTTTACCATTTCTTTCAAGCAATTCGATCATCCAATCTCTGCGGCTTTCTGGTTCGTTTTGAATTTGAAACAACAATTGCTTTACCGTATGTCTTTTAAAATCTCTGATAACATCCGCCAGTTCAAATGGATCGTCACAATTGACGACTAAATGCAAATGATTCGTCATTAAACAATAGGCATATACATTTAATCCTTTATACTTGATACAATATTTCAGCGAATCAATGATGGCCTGTTTGTGATTTTTGCGTGTGAAAACATCTATCCAATCAACAACAGTTAACGTTAAATAATAACTGCTATTCTTTTTTATCGTATGTTTTTGACCTAGTGACATGGAGTAAAAATAAGGAATCTATTCAACATTGCGCAGCGGTACAACCACTGCGCAGCGGGTGAAAAAATCAATCTGTCTTTATTGAGGTAGTTTCCATTTTCATAATATTTTACTATTCCATTTTCAAAAAATTCCATTGAATAATTATTTCCTTCTGTTTCAGGATCAATTATTTCAGTAGTGTTGGGATCGCCGTCGCAGTAGTTATAGGTATGTTCGGAATATACCCAATTCCATTTGCCAATGAAAATTTCTTTGCCGTCTTCTAACTTGTCTTTTTTGCAGGAGAAACCGAAGAACAAAATCGCTATCAACGTTAAAATTCTCATTCTTTTACGAAATAAGATATGTATTTACTACAATCATTGTTTTTAAATGGAAAAAGACGTTTAAATATCAAAGTATCACTGCTTACTGCGCCTTGAATATAATTATCTTTATCATAGTTATATTTGTTCAAGTATATGTCGAACGAGGTGTATGCAGCGCCAAACCCTGAAACGTTTCCATATTGAGCGAATATCAATCTATCTCTACTTATAAGATTGTCATTTTCATAAAATTTGACAATCCCCTTTTCAAAAAACTCCATGGAATAATTTCTATGTTCAGTTTCAGGAGTTAGAACCTCTTCTTGGGGCATACCTATACATATATAGTACTCATGGTCGGTGTATATCCAATTCCAGGTGCCAATGAAAATTTCTTTGCCGTCTTCTAGTTTGTCTTTTTTGCATGAGAAAAACAAAAAAACAAAACCAATTAATACAATTAAAATCCTCATAGTTTTACAATTTTAACCGTTTGTTTAATCATTCCAGAATCATCTTTTAGCACCAAATAATAGGTATCATTTGAATAAACGGATAGATCTAATGTAAAGTTGTTGGTAATAACGTTATTATTCATCAGCACTTTACCATTATTATCTGTTAATACCCAATTTAGTGGAGCTTCATTTGCACCAGAAATACTAATATTGACCGGTCCTGATGTGGGATTGGGCGAAACGGTCACTAAAAAGTTTCCAATGTTTATTGAATCTTTTAAAGCGCCCCAGGCCGTTATCGGAATTTCATTTAACTCATCATCCTTTTTGTATTCGTCCGGTAAGGCACTTTCAAATTCATTTGATGCTACCGGTGCTAGAAAAGTAGCATCCGACCGGTATAACTTAAAAAATAAAATTGGACAAAGCGTATCACCCGTTAAACTCAATAAATTACCTGTTAAGGTGACTGGAAAATTTAATTTCAGATTGCCCGATAAATTCGAAATTTGACTTGTCAAGCCCAGTAACTCTCCCGTAATGGCATTTGTCCATTCAATTTGATAGCCTTTTAAAACACCCATATCCGTAAATTTAAAATTATCGTCCATATCGCTATTGGTATAATTTGTCGCTATTTGATAATCGATATCGGGTACATTTTCTTCCGCTCTACTACCTACAATTACACTATCGGCATCATAAAGCGTATCTCCCTGTGTATAATAATTAAATGTCCTGTTGGCAATAGCCCCCATAATTCGTGTATTTTCACCCCATTCACCTTGTCTTAGATAAAGTAATTCCACTGACAAATCTTCTTGGACTATTGGTGGTTGTTCTTGCCAATTACCTTCATCCAAAGGTACACCCTCCATATAATCTTTTACTGGACCTAAATATTGCCACGGGTGATACTCGTTAAAATGAGAATCCCACGTCATTCCGGAACCTGCCGTTCCAGTAAATGGAGTTAAACAAACTCTTTTAATGTAGCCAGTATTATGGTCAGTTCTCCAAACAACCTTTCCTGTTCCATATTCAGGATTCATAAAGGGTTTATAAACCAATACGGACTCTAATGCATACCTATGATCTTGTACATAAGAATAATTAGTTTCCGCTTGGTTCACAGCTAATGCGTAATAATTGAAATTACAAATATCTACATAAGCAGAAAAATAAGTGTGATCTCCATTGACATAGTCAGGTACAGGCACATCACCATAAGGCGTTCCGGTATAATCCACAGCCAGCGGATGTTCATAATGACCTAAATCCTCTTTGATATAGCGGCACATTTCAATTTGCCAAGCCGCAAGTTGGGGCAAAAATGTAGGTGCGATTACGGTATCCGTATAAGGGTAATGTAAAACACTATTCAAACCCAAACTATCATCATCACTACTTAAATTATAACATCCTCCATAACCGCCCACCAGCCTATAATTTATTATATGTTCTGATCCTACATTGTTCGCCTCACTTAATAATTCCATTACACCAATTTCCGTTGAATAGCCCCATCTTGCTACCATATATCGCAGTCGTTTTTTATAAAATGTCATGGCAGTTGAATCGGAAAAGAAATCGATCGGGTTAGCTATATCTAACTCTCGTCTATAACAATATCCTGAATCGTTGTCATGCCAACAAGCTTCATCTGCAGGATACATAGGATGAGGACTTAGCGTGTCACCTTTTGCAGTCCAGTCCCAAAATGTCATGGCATATCTTGAAGGGCGCTCAAATGTATAATGCATGGCCATATTGAAGTGCATTTTAAGGTCCAATGCCTTTGCCGTATCCAATATTTTATCAAATTCCCAAGCATTTGTCATTCGGTTAGAATAATTACCTAAATGTTCAAATTCAATCTCAGTTTGCCAGGGTGACGCTATATAGCGAAAATAATTAGCTCCATTCGCGGCTAATTCGGTCATCTGCCCTTTGAAAATATCATAGATATATGCCTCAACAGGATGCGCTGCCCATTCACTTGTTAGTGTTGTTTTATTCGGCCCAGTCAAATTTTGCCCAACTGGAAAAAAGGGTTCATTTCCAACATTTAGATAGCGCGCATTTTCTCCAACATGAACAAACCCCTTATTATCCGAAGGTACACAATCAAACGTAAATTCAGAAACGGTTTGTACGCCATGTCCATAAACATTTGCAGACACTTTGCAACGGTATAAACCTGTGGTGGGAAGTGCAAAACGAATTCTAAAATTATGGTCGGTTGCCAGGGTGTCCCAATGGATGGTGTCGGCATTGCGTGCAAATTCTTCGTAATAAAACCCGTTTACGCGTTTTGGTCCAAACCAAGATGCACCTACTTTAACCCAAAATTCGGCATATAAATCAACGTCTTCGGGGTTAAAAGGGTTCAGTTTTGCTCCCGCTTGGTTTTTTACAAAATTTTCGATTTTATCATTTATAGTATCTTTAAATTTCACCCCAATTTCGAGTTTTTCGTATTGACCAACTGTGCCAGGCGTTGCATTTGGATAATACCACGCCATGTCCATGTCCTCACGTTGAATATAGGCGTGAAATTGGTGGCTGCCGTCTGAGGTTATCACTGTATTCGGGTCAAATTGAATAAATTCACCCGCTCGGACGGAATAATGTTGATCGGTTTTAAAATTCACTGTTTCGCCGTCCACTTCAATACAATCTGCTGCTGAAACACCTGAACCAAGAGTATCTATTGATGTTGGATTAATGGACAGACAAGGAATGGGGTGCGGGACAACCATTTGTGAAAAAGCGTTTTGCAAGCTGCCTATTGCCAGTACAAAACCTAAAATTCTATTTATTTTCATGGTTTTTTAGTTTTGTTCTGTTTTCAATTTTTGATGTTCAGCTTCTAATTCTTTTATACGCTTCTCAGATGCACTTAATCGTTCATCCAATTGGATGAGATGCAAGGTTAGTTCTTCAATTTTTTGCATTTGAATGCGTTGCATTTCGCCTAAATCCAATCCTTTATTTTCTATTTCGGTAGCTTTGGGTACTTCGGGTAAGTGGCCGTTTTCGGCTATGAATTTTTTAATATCTTTTAAAGACATCAAGCTATAATTGACGTTAAAAACATGATCTGCCCAAGTATTTAAATCTACCCGAATACTTCTGGTTCTAAATAATCCGTCATCTTGTAGTTGTGCTATTTTATTGCCACTGCTATCTTTCACCACTATTGCATGCCCCGAACCATTATTAATTGTAATTGCGGCATTGCCGCCCACATTGGTTAGCTCTACCGAACCGTCATTATTGACAACAAAACGCATCTCTTCAGTTAATCCTCCCACTTTTTTGCCCAATTGAAACAAGCGTTGTGTGTGATTATAGGCATAAGCGTTAATGAGTGCTGTATCATTTGCCAATTCATTACCAACCAATAGTTTTAATGTAAAAGTTTCACCTTGTACATCTAAATTAAAAGCTGGACTACTTGTACCAATCCCAACTTTAACCTCCGGGCAAGGTGAAAACATTTTATACAAACCACTAAACCATTGTGGGCTATGGGTATCTATTCCTAAACAATAATCAATTGGCGAAGGTGGGGCTTCCATTAATGTTGCCATAATATCATAAACTGGGCCGCGTGTAACATTGCCCGCAGAGTCGATCACCATAATTTCGAAATTACCAATACCTCCTGTGTATTCAATAATACCGGGCATACGTACTATATTTTGCATAATTGTAGTTCCATCAATTAAAAGCACCCCATCAATGGTCATGGAACTTAATATGCGCGCATTGCCGTTGACTGTCAATTGGTTTCCGGGAATTGGGCTGGCTGTTCCAATTCCAACGGGACCAGAAGTTGGAACGGTATTCGTTAACTGTGCGTGCACGTGCAGAAGACCGCATAGGCCGATTAAAAGCAGTAGTTTTTTCATCAGAAAATAAGTTTTATTTATGTGTTTAAAAAAGTAAGTTCTAAAACACGTGGGATTGTTTTGGATTTTAGTTTATTCAACCTTACTGCTGCGAAAAAAAAAAAAAAAATGAATTGAGCAAGTAAAATTGGTTTTATTTTGATTAAAATGGTTGATTTACAATTATTTATAGGTGTAAAAACGGATATTTTAGGTGTTTAAGCGGATGAGGTGTTTTTGGGGGTCATTATGGCTATTGATTAAAGAGAAAACAAGACTAATCTGCCCAATAAATGCATACCTTTAAAAAAAAATTCAGTGGGCATTTACAAAACGTAAATAAATTACGGACTAATGCCACACCTTTGCAGAAAACAGAATTAATATGGCTAAAACAAAAACATCTTTTTTTTGTCAAAATTGCGGAACAGAATCGCCAAAATGGGTGGGTAAATGCGGTTCGTGCAATGAATGGAACACCTATGTAGAGGAAGTGATACAGAAAACACCGAAGAGTGCCACACCTTTTTCTTCGTCTAGCACACAAAGGGCATCAAAACCCCACCGTTTAAATGAAATTGAAGAGTACGAAGAGCGCCGCATCATGTTGGTGGACAATGAACTGAATCGTGTTTTAGGCGGTGGCATTGTTCCGGGTTCATTGGTGCTTTTTGGCGGAGAACCCGGCATTGGAAAATCAACCTTATTGTTGCAATTAGCCGTGCGTGAACCCGATAAAAAAATCTTGTACATCTCTGGAGAAGAAAGCGAGCAACAAATAAGTATGCGCGCCGACCGTATTGGGAAAGAAAACGAAAATTGTTTTGTGTTGACTGAAACCTCTATGGAGAATATCTTCATTCAGGTGGAAGCCGTTCAACCGGACATATTAATTATTGATTCGATACAAACTGTTCAATCGTCTACAATCGAATCTTCGCCCGGAAGTGTTTCACAAATTAAAGAATGTACTTCTGAATTTTTGCGCTATGCCAAAGAATCGGGTACACCTGTTTTTTTAATTGGACACATTACCAAAGAAGGATCATTAGCCGGACCAAAAGTATTGGAGCACATGGTAGATGCAGTCCTCATTTTCGAAGGTGATCGCAACCACGTTTATCGCCTCGTTCGCTCCATTAAAAATAGATTTGGTTCTACCAATGAATTGGGCATCTATGAAATGAATGGAACAGGATTAAGAGAAGTTGAAAATCCATCTGAAATATTAATTACCAATAATGACGAACGCTTGAGTGGCATAGCCATTGCCTCCATGGTAGAAGGTGTTCGTCCTATGCTCATTGAGATTCAGGCCTTGGTGAGCACTGCCGCTTATGGCACACCTCAACGTTCTTCAACAGGTTTTGATTTGCGGCGCTTAAATATGCTTTTAGCTGTACTTGAAAAAAGATGCGGCTTTAAATTAGGCGCAAAAGATGTCTTTTTAAATCTAGCTGGCGGAATAAAAGCAAACGATCCTGCCCTTGATTTAGGGGTGGTATGCTCCATCATGTCTTCCAATGTGAACATGCCGATTAATCCCAAAATTTGTGTTTCCGCAGAGTTGAGTTTATCCGGAGAAATTAGGGCGGTAAACCGCATGGATCAGCGCATATCAGAAGCAGAAAAAATGGGCTTTGAAGAAATCATCATTTCTAAGTATAACAAAGGGATTAAGCAAAGTGATTACGGAATCAAAATTCACCAAGTGAGCAAAGTAGAAGACGCCATTCGCATTATTTTTGGTTAAACAATCACGATCAAAGGACTGTTTACACAATATTTTAGCCTAAAAACTGTTATTTGTAATTAAATTTGAACAAGGACGGAAAAGAAGCGTTAAAACCACTTGACCTTTTCTAATCATCCTGTTAATTAGACTGAAATGAAACGATACCTCATTATAACGCTTATAGGTTTTATTGGATTAGCACAAAATACATGGGCTCAAATTGGCATGAATCAGTGGCGCATTCATTTTTCTACCTTCAATACTAAAGGCATTGCTGCCACTAGCACTAATGTTTACACGGCCTGTTCAAACGGCATTGTTCGCTACGATTTAGAAGACAATACGGTCAATCTATTAACGGTTACGAACGGAATGAGTGACCTTGATATTTCGTCCATTGCAGCAAGTGAAGATGTGGCCGTGGTTGGCTATGTCAATGGAAATATGGATGTCATTGAAGGTAATGTTATCACCAATGTGCCTTGGATCAAAGTTGCAGACCTATCGGGAGATAAAACCATTCATAATTTTCATTTTGACGAAGAGTATATTTATGTTGCCACAGGAATCGGTTTAATTCTTTTCGACAATTCAAAAAAAGAAATTAAAGACACCTATTACCCGTATCCCGAGCCCGTTGTATACGACGTGACCATTTATCGCGATACGATTTTTGCAGCAACCCAAAATGGCATTTACTTCGCTCCTAAATCGCGCAACTTTTTGAATGATTTTACAAATTGGGAAAAGAAAGAAGATTTACCACCAACCGTTACCGATAAAAAATTTACAAAAATTGAAATGTTCAATGATCATCTCTTTTTCTTATATGATGACATTGATTTTAATGCAGATACACTTTATTATTCGCAAAACAATGTCCTAAATCGTTATCCAAGTCCCACAAACATCAACAATATTAAAGCGGCTGACGACCGGCTTGTGATTAGCATGTCCTCTTCAGTCATTATTTGGGACGCTTCCTTTACACAAATAGAAATTATATACGACTATGTTTCGGGCACACCTGCCCCGAAAGACGCATTATATACAGCGAATCAGTATTGGATCGCAGATGAGAGCAACGGAATGGTAAAGGGCAGAAACAGTTTTGATGCTACATCCATTTTCTCAAATACACCGGCTTCCGACGGCACTTACCGTATTGATATACAATATGGCAAAGCATTAATTGCGGGCGGCGGATTAACTCAAAATTTACAGAACAATTATTTTAGAAATGGGGTCTATCTTTTTGAAAATGAAGAATGGACAAACTATAATCATAAAACAGATCCTTCTATTGTTTTCGAAGAGGATTGGGACTTTATCAGTGTTGCAGTAAATCAAAACAATACAGACGAATTTGCATT
>JALQVX010000162.1 GCA_023263555.1 Crocinitomix sp. | reverse complement strand
GTGCATAACGTCGTTCTGCAATACCCGTTATGGCTTTAAATTTTTGTATTATTTCTTCATTTTCTGAAGGAATGTTTGTCCCATCTTCATTTAAAAACACGTGGGCATGAAATTCTTGATTGGTCTCAATTCGCGCTGGAATATAGCTTCCTGTTCCTATTATTTTACCTGACATAGTTTTAACCGAATACATTCGTTGTGATCGAGCGCAAGATGCGTGTTAATTGGGGTTATAGTGATGAATAAAATTCTAATGTAATTATGTCCAACCTATCATCCAGATCTTTAAATCGTTGTTATCACTTCGATAGGGCTATTTAATAATACACTGCTCAACGTGTATTATATGGTTTTGATTAATGTATACATACACGAATAAATGGAAATATATAAGTGTGACTCCTTAATTTAGTGTTTTAAAAGAAGTGATCGTAATAAAAATTGCGCGCACGACACAAGAGTTCCACTTCAAAAACCTAATTTTAACCTCTAGAAGATTTTATGCAAGCAATTTACTTAGTAAAAAACGGGGATGCAGCGACTGCATTTGAATTGAGAGAAACAGCTGATCCTATTCCAAGTTCAGGTGAGGTTCGCATTAAGGTAGAGGCGTTTGGACTCAATTATGCGGATGTTATGGCGCGCAATGGCTTGTATCGCGAAGCGCCGCCATTGCCTTGTGTCTTGGGATATGAGGTCGTGGGGAGGATTGATCAGGTAGGAGAAAATGTAGCGAATGATTTAATTGGTAAAAGGGTAGTTGCCTTTACACGTTTTGGTGGTTATGCCGAATATGCGATCACCAATCCACAAGCCTTCACAATTATTGATGACTTAGACGCAGGTGCCGCTTTGTCGATTGCGACGCAGTACGTAACGGCTTACTATATGGCCTATGAACTCACCAATCTTTTTCCTGGTGATCGGGTATTGGTTCATGCAGGTGCAGGGGGAGTGGGCACAGCACTCATTCAATTGTGTAAACGCAAAGGATGTGAAGTTTTCGCTACAGCTGGATCTGAAGATAAACTAAATTATATGCGTGAGCAAGGCGCCGATCATGTAATTGATTATCGCAAGTATGATTATGCGGTTGAAGTGAAACGCTTGCTGGGCGAGCACCGCTTAGATGTGATTTTTAACCCGATTGCAGGTTCGACGTATAAAAAGGATTATGCGCTTTTGGGTTCGGGTGGCAGAATTGCGTTGTTTGGCGGTTCGGAGCGTTCTGGTAAAAAATGGGGGTTCTTTTCTACCGTGAATTTTGTGCGGAAGATGGGTGTGCTCTTGCCAATTACAAGTATGATGCGTTCCAAAAGTATCATGGGTGTCAATATGCTTAAAATTGGTGATAATAAACCGGCCACCCTGCATAGATGTTTGCAAGAGGTCGCAGAATTAGTCGTTAAGGGTGAGGTGAAGCCTCATGTTGGTGGACGTTTTTCTGCCAATGAAATGGCAACCGCGCACGCTTTCTTGGAAGATCGAAAATCGATTGGAAAAATAATCGTCACTTGGGAATAAAGCCTTATTTCTATCAAAATTCCAACATATCTCCTTTTTATTATCAAAGTGATCTTTGGTTTGATCGTGCTTTTCTTTGTCGGAACGCGGGTCTATCAGATTATTCAAGAGCAGGATTGGACGCAAATTGAATTTCACCTCAATGCTCCATTCTTTTTTATCATCAGTGCAGGCTTAGTCTTTTTGAATTGGTCTTTTGAAGCTTTAAAATGGCAACGTTTAATGGAGGGTTTAAAACCGCTTTCGTTTAAAGAAGCAATAAGGGATGTTCTCGCTGGTTTGGCAACGGGATTGGTTACACCGAATCGTGCAGGTAATTTTTTAGGGCGCATAGCGCGCTTAGATAAAGAGCTGCGATTGAAAGGCATACTGCGCACCTTTTATGCAAATTTGGCTCAATTTTCTATCACGCTAATTTTTGGACTGTTTGGACTCTTTTTTCTCAGTGCTTCGCTCGTTGAATCGGGTTTTATACTTGTTTTAATCGGAACGCTAATTGGCGTTTCTGTTTCAATAGTACTGATTATCCGCCCAAAATATGTGTTGATGCGACCATTTAGCTGGATCATCCCTGAATCGGTAAAAGGTGGTATTACTGAGCTATCCAATTTTTCTTCTCGACTTAAACGAAATTTAATGGGACTCGGAACCATGCGTTATTTCGTATTCGTAAGTCAATACGTTCTGATTTTGATCGCGCTCAATCAAGACATGGATATCCTGGTTTTATTTGGTGCTGTGGCGGTTATGTATTTAATTATGACATTGATTCCTTCCCTTTTTATGGGTAAATTATTTGTGAGGGAAGCGGCAGGATTAATTGTTTTTAGTTCGATTGGAATTCCAGATAGCGTCACTATCTTGGCTGGATTTTTAGTTTGGTTGATTAATATTGCACTACCCGGTTTAGTGGGCGCAGGATTATTGGTAAAGAAATGATTTTCGAAATTGGAATAGCTGTTTTTAGTGTGCAGATGGGTGCAGCTTTACTGCTTCAATTGGGTAAATTATTGACCAAAAAACCACTCCGAAAAACGGCGAAAAAAACGAAAATTACCATCCTCATTCCCTTTCACAATGAGTCAAAGCGCATTCTGCCCTTGATCAATTCATTGAACGAAGTTAAACCGGGTAAAAATGTCGAGCTTATTTTTATTGATGATCATTCGACAGATGATACGGTGAACATTTTGATGAAAAAATTGAAGGTTCCGCACCAATGTGTGCATAATAACCTGCCAAAAGGGAAAAAATTTGCCATTAAATACGGCGTTTCGATTGCGCCTCATCCAAACATTATTACGTGGGATGCTGATATTGCGATCACCACCGCTTATTTCGAAACAATCGCCTATCTGGATTTTACCGATTTGGTGGTGATGCCGGTTCAAATGCGTTCTTCAAAATTGGTGGGTAAATTAGCTTCCGTTGAATTTTCGTTTCTGCAAACCTTGGGTTTTGGTATGGCCGGCTTTGGGCTTCCCGTCCTGTGTTATGGGGCGAATTTGGGATTTAAGAAAGAGACTTTTCTTGAATTGGATAAGAAGCGATTGGATTATAATCAAGCTTCGGGGGATGATTTGTTTTTGCTTAAAGCCATGCTTGAGGCAAAGCGGAAAGTAACCGTCTATTCGCATTCGGCTTTAGAGGTAAAAACCAAAGCGCCATCCAAGTTTAAAAAGATCATTCAGCAACGCCAACGGTGGTTTAGCAAAATGGGTCCACTTTTTAATGCAAGTTCCTTATCTGCTTTGATTTTGCTCGTATCGGTACAATTAATGGCACTCGTCAGTTGGATCATGTGTTTTTTCAATCCGCTTTTCTTTATTCCATTGGGCATTAAATTTCTATCAGAAATTATTGCCGCTGGCAAATTTGTTCGGCAAGATCTTTCTCACCTCTTTGTTCTTACGCTACAACAATTTTGGTATCCGTTTTACCTCGTCGCTCTCTGTTACCCCCTTCCCACCGAAAGTAAATGGACAAATCCCAAAGGTGAAACAGCTGTCTATAATA
>JALQVX010000056.1 GCA_023263555.1 Crocinitomix sp. | reverse complement strand
AACGCCATCCACATTGCCTGCTCCAGCGTGGTAGCAGTGCATCACTAACAATCTAAACCACAAGCGAAACTCATCTTTTTCTGACACATGAATATCAAATTTTCTCAGAATTCGTTTTGCTTCTGGTACACATGATGTTCGAATCAAATGGGCAGAGGCTCTAGCTGATTTATCAAAATCTTTCCGCTCATCCACCGCATTATCAACACGCAAACCATGATTCCGTGCAACAGACTTCATCAATTGAAATGGTCCTAATGCTCCAACATTCGAATAAGCTATTTTTCCTGGACTTTCAATCATAAGAATTGATTGGGCATACCAAGGATCTGTGTCATTTTCGGCAAATATTTTTACCCCTCTCGAAATACTCGGGAAAACAGTTTCAAATTGGAAAAAGTCACTCTTTCCTGTTGTCATAAAAATGCGGGTATCCTCTGGCAATTTATTCGCTTTGCGCAATTCCACTCTTTTCGTCTCTTTTTGATCATCCGACAATGTATTCCATTCAGACAATTTCATCACGGCTAATACTTGGCGAGTGCTCGCTACATTCAGAATACTCGTTTGCGGTGACATTTTCATCACAAATTTCCAAAAGCTTGGTTGAGCCAATGTATCCCACCGTTCTTTAAAAAGATCAGGTGTTTTTACAAAATTCATCAATAGGGTATCCTGCTCATGCAAGGTCACTTCGATCAAATGATCTTGATAATTTGATTGGGCAAAAGAATGACTCGCAATCATGCAGAGCGCACCCAAAATTGTATTTTTTATCAACTTTCTCATCTGCTTCTATTTTCTTTATCGAGCTGAATCGCTGTCCTATCTTTTCGCGAGTCAAAAATTCACTTAAAACTTAGCGTCTCTTCAAATATAAGTTATCTCCAAACAAGATTCATGCCTGCATCAACTTATTTTCTAACACTATAAATCTGAAAACTAAACAACGTTACATGGAAAATAAAAAGGCTGCCCATAAAAAGGACAGCCTCTGATCAATTCGTGCGTGATAACTATTCAATCACTAATTTTTTAATTTCCTGATTTTCACCTTTTAGAATATGAACCAAATAGATACCATTTTCAAGATCTACTAAATCCATTGGGATAATAAGATGTCCATTTAAAACACCATAATTTCTACTCATTACGAGTTTCCCATTGATATCATAAATTTCTACAGAAACATTTTCATTCGATAAATTACCCAAATCGATTATGGTGTTATCGTGCGTTGGATTAGGATAAAGATTCGTACTAGAAAGAACAGTAACTTCCTCATCTAGACTAACATATCCGTTGAGAGCAGCTTCATCCATATTCACGAATCCGGCATTGTCAATTTTAGCATCAGCTGCAATTAAAATTCCGACAAGATGAACCTCATCTAAATTCCAAGCAGGATCGATAGCAACTACAAAGCTAACCGTATGAGATTCCCCTGCTGCAACCGTTGCAGGAAAACTTCCAGCCATTCCATTAAAGCTAGGTAAAATCATTCGTGCCACATGATTGTAAACCATATCGGATGCAGGAACTGGATTTGGCAAAGATTCATAACCTCCCATAACGCCAGATCCTCCGCCACTATAATAATTGACTTGATTATATCCACTTCCTGTTCCAGTCACACCATCTTCGATCACCACAAGCGCTAGACGATAATCCCCAGAAATACCTTCCAAGAAGTCAGCCGTTACAGAAACATTCATACTTGTTGCCCCGTCTACATAGTCAGAACCAACCGTTAATACAGCCTTAGGTGCGATCACAATTCGATCTAAAAAATCACCTTCAACAGCAGACGGATCAATATCAGCTCCACGATCCACCAGCATACTTGGGTAACCAGAAATATAATCCCCAATTGCTAAATCATAAGGTTCAACGGTCATAGGATCTCCGTTATGAACGGCAATCCCTATAAAATGCTCTGGATATAGGTCATTCATTTTATCCAAGTAAACAGCTCCTCTAGGACACCATCCACACCATGTTCCAGTTGCCTCTTCTCCAACAACAACCTTTCCTGCTGCTGGCACAATTGGATTCAAACTGACTGATTTTGTATCGTCTGCACCATCATCATCACTGTCCACACCATTTACATTTGAAACAGTCGCAGAAATTTCATTTAAGCCCGGGATCAGCGTAAATGCATCCGAAAAATCAACATTATAGGTAGCTAATGAAGCGATACTCACACCCGTCACATTCTCCGTATACGTTGTTCCATCATAAGTAACATCAATGTCAAAAGAGGTGATCGCGGTTGTACCTAAATTTCGTACTGTAACTGAAGGATTGATTTCTTGAGTTGCCAATCCTGAGGTATTGTAAATATTAGTAACCGCAGCATTTCTAGTAGGCAAAATATATGGCGTGTGAATGTATACAATATCATCCATATAATAATTCGCCAAGTTATTACCACCAGCATTCGAATTAACAGGATATAAATCAGCCGAAGCCACCTGATTATTGGGGTTAGTAAAAACACCTTGAGAGACATCATCAATCAGTAACTCCCAATCATTCGTATTTAAATTAATTTGAATTTTTAAATTAAACCATGTAGCACTTGGAAAAGTTGTTTCGATCAAAGGCGCAGCACCCGCGTCTAAAAGCAACCTTCCATCATTTACCATTTGACAGTTCATTGTATACAAAGCTCCCGGAGCGACCTCACCTTGGAAGTTAAAATAGGCACCGCGGTTATCCTCAATGTAAAAATTAGATTCGAAAACAAAACTTCCTGTCGTATACACTCCGCCGAAAGGTATCAATACATCTTGCGGTCCACCTGTTGCCGCCACTGTGGAAAAATAGATAGAATTCGCGCCACTCGCAGCCATGGCACTTGTGACTTGCACATCTTCCGCCCCGCCTACTGCGCCGCTCCATGTTGTCCATTCGGGAGAAACAACTCCCATATAATCGCCAGCAGTGCGAGCATCAAAATTTTCATCCATGGATTGCGCCATAAGTGTTCCTAGAGTTAGTAAGCTAACTACACTAAGTACAATTTTTTTCATATTATTTGTTTTAAATTTACAAAGAAGCGGTTCTACTGAATTAATCCAACATAGATTCACTTGGTTTTAACGAATGTACCATTTCCATTTTGATAAATGAAGTTAAGAATGTACTATTCTTGCATTCTTATTTATTAAGAAATTGGAAAATTTTTGACAATGGCTTTCGAATAAGTGTAAACATTTTTGGTTTGAGCTCATTCATTTTCCAAGCTAATCGATCTTCTTGATTTGCTTTCAATCGATTTTTGAGCGAAGCATTACTTGCTCCCCCCGCTCTCATTCGCACTATAATTTCATTTAAATAAACCAAACGAATTCTATTTTTATGCACAACTCGCAACATAAACTCATAGTCTGCAGCAGACTTTAAGGCTAATGAATATGCTCCATATTTTTGATACACTTCCCTTCGTACAAAAAAGGTTGGATGAGGAGGCATCCATCCTTTAAAAAAGGCGCCTTGATTATATTCACCCGAAAGCCAAGTGCGCGTAACCTTATTCGTGTCGATTGGATCAACATAGACTAAATCACCATATACCCCGTCAATTTCAGGTGTGAACGTATGCACAACTTTTCCGATAACGTCAGTATCTACATAAAAATCATCAGAATTTAAGATTCCGATTATATCGCCTGTGGCGACGGCAACTCCTTTATTCATTGCGTCATAAATACCCTTATCTTTTTCAGAAACCACGAGTGCGATCGACGATTTGTACTGCTCAACTATTTCCAGCGTATTGTCTGTAGAGCCGCCATCAATGATGATGTATTCAATTCCCTGATAGTTCTGATTTATGACAGATTTTATCGTGTCTTCAATAGTTTTACCCGAATTATAAGCAACGGTAATGATCGAAATTTTCATAGTAACAGGAATTAGTTATCCATTTTTCGTTGACGCACCAACGTGCAGGGGTTGCCCTGATAAATACCATATTCCTCGAGGTTAGTAGTTGCTACTGAACCGGCGGTAAGAATGGCATGTGAATGACATCTAACATTACCTGTTACAATACACTTTGCACCTATCCAAACTCCCGCTTCAAGTTTAATTTCTCCAACAATCAAATCAAATGTTTCTTTTTTATAATCATGATTCCCACAGAGTAAAAGCGCGCCTTGAGAAATGCAAACATGATCCCCAATCTCAACAAGGCCTAGGTTATCAATCCATACCCCTTCTCCAATCCAAACATGATTACCAATTTTTAAAAACCAAGGGTATTTAATATTGATTCCCGGTTTTAAGACAACACCACGTCCAACTTTTGCACCAAAAGCTTTTAACAATGATCGTTTAACACCTATGAACGGAAAATAACGATTGCGAATAAAAAGTAAATTGACGAAATACCATATGCTCCGCTTGAATGGATTTCCAGGGTTATAGTGTGGGTTCGAAAATCGAGCTAAATCAACAGGCATCATTAAAAAGTTTACGATTCGCCTCTATAATTTGAACGTCAGAAATTTCATCCTTGAAGAAATTGTAAGATTCACGTACCATTGCCAAATACTCATCAGCGTCCAAATCAATCGCTTCCTGAATGGCTTCCACTAAATATTTTAAATCGGAAATATCCACATCCCAACCTAAATTACGAACGCGTAGATTTTTCCAAGGAGTATGTTTACTCACAATTACTGGACAACCATTTGCCCATGATTCTACGATTGCGTGACCATAATTCTCATGTTTCGTTGGAAGTATAAAAAAGTCGGCATATAAAAAAGTGGCAGGAACAAGCGCAGGATTTAGTGGTCCACGATATTCCATAGTAATATTGCCACGTGATTGAATTTGACCCGAAATTCGTTTAAAATAATCCTTGTCTTCAATATTCCCGTAAATAATAAATTCGACCGGTTTGTCCGATTTTACATATTGCATGGCTTGAATAGCAAGGTGGAGGTTTTTCTTCTTTGCAATCCTACTGACAAAGATGAAGCGCCGTACCCCCGTCCTTCTTTTTTCAATAATATCTTCCAATCTCAACTGTTGAGCTGTAGGAATATTTTGTGCAATTATAATATCAGCATTTTGACCATAAGCCGCTTTAATCTCTTTCACCTCCTCTTCTGTTGAGGCATGCCAAGTCACGCGTTTATAAAAACCGAGTAACTGGGTAAATTTCAAGAAGAGTTTTTTCTTTGTTTTTTTGATTTCTAAAGCACCTGCTCCCAACATTCCTCGAGGAGCAATAATAATTGGTATTTTTTTCACCAATGTCATTGGCACCAGGGTATACAATTTAGAAAAAAGGCTATTGAGATACAAAACATCTGGGTTTATTTCCAATATATTACCCTTTATCGCCGAAGGTTTCATGTTTTGGCGACTCATGTATTTAATCATTACTCCATCTTTATCAAACCACTGATCGAGCTCAATATTCTCATAGGGTTCAGTTTCGCCCAAATCAAACGCACTTGTGAGTACGTAAAATTCAAATTCATCCTTTAATTCATTGACAATATTTGCGACAGACCTTATGGGGCCACCAGCCTTAAAACCAGGCTCGTACCAATCCATACAAATCATTATTCGCTTTTGAACCGTTCCTTTATCCGTGAATTCCATTTTCTTTTATCCAATCTCCAAGCGCAACCAAGGGCCAAATTCTTGACCAAGTGATGCGTTTGTCATTTTTTAGAAATCGTTGCCAATATACCTCTATTCTTCCATCCCGAAAGTAATCAATCTTTTGCAATTCATTTAATCGTGCTTCACAAAATGATTTCAATTCTGTCTTCATCCATAATTCGTAAGGTAAGACAAAACCCATTTTTTTTCGATCATAAATATCATTTGGAATGAGCTCTTTAAACGTTTCTATTAGGAGTTGTTTGGGAGGAACGGGACGCTTAATCTCGTCCCTCACTCCCATAACATAAGAAACCAATTCATGGTCCAGAAAGGGAACCCTCACCTCTAACCCATTCGCCATACTCATTTGATCCGTGTCTCGCAGTAAAACATTTTGCATGTACGTACTCATTTCCACCGCAGAAATTCTACTCAACGAAGGTAATCTCCAACCTTCCTTATTAAAACCTATCATTTCATGCGCTCGCAACATAACACTGTTCTCGCTTAACGAATTCGTTTTTAATAAATCCGACAATTGATCGTCCATTAAAACTTGACGATAGGCGGGATAAATATATTCCAAATCAAAATTAGGAGCCTTTAATATTTCGGCTATTTTCGCCGATTCAATCGTTCCTTTTGCCAAGTTCATGAGTTGACCAACAGGTTTGCGCAAATAGACAGGAAAACTACTCAACCATTTTTTTGCTTGGAGAGTTGGAGCTTGTTGAAAAATTGAATATCCTCCAAATAATTCATCTCCACCCAATCCCGAAATCGCCATTTTAACGCCAGCTTCCCTGGTTTTTTTTGAAACAACAAATGTATTTAAACCGTCGCCACTCGGATGATCCATGTTTTTGAAGGCGTCAGGAATCAAGTCTTTAAATTCGTTCGCACCTAGCTCAATTTCATGATGATTTGTTTGATATTGATTCGCTATTTGTCGCGCATATAAAGCTTCAGAAAACTCTTTTTCTTGAAATGCAATTGAAAAAGTATCCACCTTTGTTGCACTCATCTGACTCATTAAAGCAACAAGAATAGAACTATCGATCCCACCCGAAAGAAATGCACCAAAAGGAACATCCGCGACCAATCGTTTTTCAATGCTCTCGGTCAACCTATTTTTCACCTCTTCTTTTACCTTCGTTATAGAATTAATACCGGGTAAATAATCATTTGTAAGGGACCAGTAGGTTTTAAAAATTGGCTCATGCTCCTCACTCACCGTTAGATGCTGTCCAGGCATGATCATAAAAACACCCTCAATTAGCGTATACGGTGTGTGCACAGTTTGATATCGCAGGTAATCCTGCAAACCATTTTCACTCAATTTACGATCAATTAATCCGGTTGACAAAATTGCTTTGACGGAAGATGAAAAAATAATTTCATCATTGGTGAGAATATAATAAAGCGGTTTGATGCCCATTCGATCTCTTGCCAAAAAGAGTGTTTTTTTTACTTTATCCCAGATCGCAAAGGCAAACATCCCGTTCAAATGCTTTACACAGTCTTCACCATAAAACTGATAAGCCGCCAAAAGCACTTCTGTATCACTTTGTGTCGAAAATACGTTTTGAGATAAACTAGATCGAAGACGCTTAAAATTGTATATCTCGCCATTAAAAACCATTACATAACGACCATCAGCGCTCTCAAAAGGTTGATTAGAATGAGGTGCTGGGTCGATAATAGACAATCGTCTGTGTCCTAATGCCACAAAATCGTCTGAATATGTTCCTTCTGCATCTGGACCCCGTTGCGCAAGCGCATCATTCATTTTACCTATAACCGACGCCGGTAAAGATGTTCCCGCGAATTGATATATACCATTGATTCCGCACATAAGCTAACTGTTCCTTCTGAAGTGTTACGACAAACACGGAAGAATTTTATTTAATAAAGTAGGTAAATTTACTTAGTTTTATTGAATGATAGAGTGAGGTTCCATAAATTTTATTGACAAATTAAATCCTTCATTTAAATCGATTTAAACCTCATTTTTTAGACGAAAAAGTAAGAATACCTTTTTCAAAAAAACAAACAAAGCATTGAATTTTAGATATTTAAAAAAAATAAAGTAATTCACATTACCAAAATTGATTAATTAAAATAAAGCAACAACCAAATAATTGATCAATTGAAAGTGTAAACGTGGTGGCAAACGATAGAGAATCGGGATAAATTCATATCTTTATGCTCCGTTTTATAAAAAAGAACAGGCGAATAAAATCAAATTTGTATGAGTAATTATTTGGGTATAGACATTGGGGGGACAAATGTGGGGTATGGAATTGTGAGCGAAGCGGGAGAATTTCTTTATCAACACTCTATAAAAACAAATACGTGTAATTCTGCCGAGGAATTGGTAGATAAAATATTTCAAGACGTGAAAAAACGCGCTGAATTTGTTGGAGTTGGCATTGGCGCGCCAAGTGTGAATCAACAAACACAGTGTATCGAATATGCGCCCAACTTGAATTGGGGTGATATTATACCTTTAGCACAGCTCTTTTCGGATAAATTTAACATGGAAGTTAGCCTTGTGAATGATGCGAATGCCGTGGCCATTGGAGAAAAACATTTTGGAGAAGCAGGTGAACTCGAAAACTTTGCAGTGATTACACTGGGAACAGGTGTAGGCTTAGGCCTATACGTTAACAATCAGTTGGTAATTGGCGCACATGGTTTGGGAGGAGAGATAGGCCATTCTATTATACGCCGTGATGGACGCGAGTGTAAATGTGGGAACATGGGATGTCTAGAGACGTACATTGCTAAGGATGGTATTGTTAAAACGGCAAAAGAAAAACTCGAATTTAGCAGTGGAGGCTCTATTTTGAACACCATCTCGCCGAGTGAACTTTCGCCTGCAGAAATCTTTAAAGCGGCTCGCAAGGAAGACCCTGTAGCCCTGGAGGTAGTTGATTCCGTTACGAAAGATCTAGCTTTTGCTATTTCCAATCTAATAAATATCCTCGACTTAGAATGTATTTTCTTATCTGGAGGAATTTCGAAAAGCGGGAATATTCTCAAGCGTAAAACAGAGAAACATTTAAAAACCTATGTTTTGCCCAACCTTCACG
The DNA here is from genome assembly GCA_023263555.1 of Crocinitomix sp. GTDB lineage: Bacteria > Bacteroidota > Bacteroidia > Flavobacteriales_D > Crocinitomicaceae > Crocinitomix. The sequence continues at coordinate 11,442 of JALQVX010000056.1, read as the reverse complement.
ATAAAGCGCAAGTAAAAATCTCTATCCTGAATGAGAAAAATAGTGGTACTATGAAAAATAGTGGTATTCTGGGAGCCATTGCTTCGATTTACGCCAAAATGTCCGCCGTTACTATTTAACTGTATTACAACATGAGACTCCATTTATCCATACTCTTTTCACTTTTAGCACTTGTGAATTTTGGGCAAGATAAAAATTTATCCTCATGGGTTAACCCTTTTATTGGTACTGGAGGACACGGTCATACCTACCCTGGCGTAGCCATGCCCTTTGGAATGATGCAACTTTCACCGGACACTCGATTGGATGGTTGGGATGGATGCGGAGGTTATCATTATTCAGATACTGTAATTTATGGTTTCAGCCATACACATTTGAGCGGAACAGGCGTTTCTGACTACGGAGATTTACTCATCATGCCATTTACTGGAGTTGTAAATTGGGAAAATGGGGCGAAAAATGGAACAGAAGGTTATGGCTCAACCTTCAGTCATTCCAATGAAAAGGCACAGGCCGGATTATACGAAGTTTTATTAGATGAAGACCAAATTGCAGTGGCTTTAACGACAACGACGCGCTGTGGCATGCATGAATACACCTATCCTAAATGGGATAAAAAGCGTATTATCATAGATCTCGAGCACCGAGATATGGTCTTAGATTCTGATTTGATTCGATTAAACGATTCGACCTTAATTGGAAAACGAATTTCGAAAGCGTGGGCAACGGAGCAACACTTTTATTTTGTCGTCCAATTCTCTGAAAAAATTGTAACGAGCGAGTTTCGTAAAAACGAAGAAGGTAAACCTTCGAAAATGGTCATTGAATTTGGACATGTGAACCCAAAATTAACGATAAAAGTCGGCATGTCTGCCGTCGATATTGACGGTGCAAAAAAAAATTTAAAAGTTGAAATGCCATCATGGAACTTTGACATGTACAAAGCACAAGCAATTCAGAAATGGAATGATGAATTAGGGAAAATTGATATCCAGACTTCAGTTCCCGCCCTAAAAACGACCTTTTACACTGCACTCTATCATTCTTTTTTAAATCCAAATGCATTTTCAGATGTAGATGGACGGTATCGTGGAATGGACAATTCCATTCACCAAGACAAATCTCGTGTGCAATACACTGTTTTCTCCCTTTGGGATACGTTCAGAGCTTCTCATCCCCTATTCACCTTGTTGCAAAGCGAAAGAACAACGGCATTTATTCAAACCTTTCTAGCGCAATATAAGGAAGGTGGTATTTTACCAATATGGGAATTAGCCGGCAACTATACCGGATGTATGATTGGTTATCACAGTATACCAGTTATTGTGGATGCTTATATAAAAGGGTATCGTGATTTTGACACTGAATTAGCGCTAAAAGCTATGCTTTACAGCGCGGAGCAAAATCATTTAGGACTTGAAGCGTATAAAAGATCAGGATATATTAGCTCAGAAGATGAATCAGAATCTGTTTCAAAAACACTTGAATATGCTTATGACGATTGGTGCATTGCTATTTTTGCAGATTCACTTGGTCAAGATTCGATTGCTGAAATCTATTATCAACGCGCACAGTTCTACAAAAACCTATATAATCCAGCATCAAAATTTATGCAACCCCGCTATAATGGTGGTTGGCGAAGGGGATTTAAGCCAGAAGAGGTGACCTTTGATTATACTGAAGCCAATTCATGGCAGTACTCTCTATTCGTGCCCCAAGATGTGGACGGATTGACTACCCTATTAGGCGGTCGAGATAGTTTGGAAGCATGGTTAGATCGTCTATTCACCGTTTCCTCAGCAACTTCAGGAAGGGAACAAGCGGATATAACAGGACTGATCGGACAATACGCACATGGCAACGAACCAAGTCATCATATGGCTTATTTGTATAATTTTACGAACGCGCCATGGAAGACCCAAAAATATGTGAATCAAATACTTCAAACCCTCTACTCAGATAAACCTGACGGGTTGAGCGGAAATGAGGATTGTGGTCAAATGTCATCCTGGTATGTCATGAGTGCTATGGGGTTCTACTCTTTCGCACCCGGCTCCGACATGTATTTAACAGGAACACCATTGTATGATACAACGTTGATTCATTTTGAAAACGGGAATGAACTCCTCATTCGAAGGGAAAATTTCGTACTCGGCAATAGCTACGTTTCTTCAATACGCTTAAACGGTGAAACCCTGAAGAGAAACTTTTTATACCATCATGAATTGATAAGTGGTGGTGAACTTGTTTTCGTAATGGATAATAAACCATCCAAAGTCGCTCGTGAGTACCCGCGCTCGTCAATCGAAAAATATCCGCTTTTGGCCAGTCCGATTATCGAAGATGCTTACCCCGCTTTCGACAAAAAGCGAAAAGTAGCATTGATTTCTAATCTAGACGAAAACACTGAAGTGTGTTATACATTGGATGGAACAGAACCAACAAATAAATCTAAAAAATATAAGAAGCCCATTAAAATTAAAAAGTCGACCCCTTTAATTGCAAAGGCTTTTCGGGGAGAACTAGAAAGTTATCCTGTTAAGGGAAACTTTAAAAAAGTGAATAGCGACTGGAAAATCACGCTAAAAAGCGAATATGACAATCAATACAACGCAGGAGGTGATGGCGCATTAATTGACCAACTTACAGGAAGTTTAGACTTTAGAACGGGAGCATGGCAAGGCTATTACGGTAAAAATATCGTTGCAGAGATTGACTTTGGAACCACCTTAAAAATCAATGAAATTCAAATGCGATTTTTACAAGATATTAAATCTTGGATTTGGATGCCAAAAGAGGTTCGATTTATGATTTCTGAAGACGGAGAAGAATGGTTCACCCTTCACACTGCGAAAAATGTGACACCGCTTGATCTTTATGGGGCAACTGTGACAAATTTCGGTTGCGTAATTTTCCAATCCCTATTCACACGTTATCTCAAGATCGAAGCGGTAAATGTTGGAAATTGTCCAAATTGGCATCTAGGCTCAGGCAATCCATCATGGCTTTTTGCTGACGAAATCATCATCCGCTAAACACAAACCATCAATTCTCTTTAAATACCCTATTTGAGGTATTGTTCCAACGCCTTTAGATGTATAATTTTGCAACGCATACTATTTATATTTAATCTAAATAAAGAAAAAAATGAAATTGCTTTACATCATTTGCGTCATAGGGTCGTTCCAATTTTTAAACAGCTGTAGAAAGAAAGGGTGCACAGATGAAAACGCATTGAACTATAGTACGGAAGCAAAAAAGGAGGATGGCTCTTGCGTTTTTTTAACACTTCCTACAATGTATTCATTCACAGATGAGACAGGAAACAATACTGTTTCTTATTCCGGCCAAATAGAGCGTCTGAACCAATTGGAAGAATTAACGACCTATCTAAAAAGCGGCACAACTTCTCCTCTTGATTTGACAGCCATAACTGCTATGTTCAATAATACAGATGGAAATGGTTCAGGTAATTTCACATTTAGCTCTTCCAAACAATTAAAAGACAAATGTTTTGCAAGTGACGTCAGTCTTTTTGAGTCATTTTTTAACGAACAAACAACGGCTTCAGGTTCCTATGCAGAGGTTGCTTCAAGCGGACAAGCAGGCACTTTAAGTACAGGTAGTTCAACCTATTTATTTGGAGCAAATGGAATGGAATATGCACAAATAATCGAGAAAGGATTAATGGGTGCAATATTTATGAATCAAGCGCTTGAAGTTTATTTTGGCAGCGAAAAAATGAACGTGAATAATTCATCAGCGGAAGACCCTTCAGCCGGATTGTATTACACAACAATGGAACATCATTGGGATGAGGCTTTTGGTTATTTTGGTGCGCCGATAGACTTCCCTGCAACGACTGACGGTCTGCGATTCTGGTCAAAATACTGTCATGCACAGGACGCGAATATCTCATGTAATTCGATCATGATGAATGCCTTTATCAAAGGTCGTGCTGCGATCACTCAAGGTGCTGACCTAGCTATAAGAGATGAAGCTATTCATACCATCCGCATCATTTGGGAACAACTTGCAGCCTCTCAGGCTAAAACTTATCTTGAAGCTGCTAAATCAAATTTTGGTATCGACAATGCTAAATTTTTACATGAACTTTCCGAAGCATACGCCTTCATTCTCTGTTTAAAATATGTCCCACTTGAAACACGAATTATAACTTATGGAACAATAGATGAATTACTCAATACCACTATTGGATCAGATTTTTGGTCTGTGTCTCTTCTTGATTTAAACACTGCCATCAACACACTCAACACGACCTACTCTTTTTAAACCAAATTTATGAGACTTTTTCTAGCTATTTCAGCCATTACCCTCCTCCTTTTCTCTTGTAAGGAAGAACAAGAATTCGAGTTTGATCGAACAGCTTTATTAACAGAGGTTGCAACGAATCAAATTGTTCCAAAATATGAGGAATTGGTTACTAAAATCAATTTAATGAAGGTGGCTATAGATGCTTTTGAACTATCAGCTTCCGAAGCAAATCTTTTAGCCATTCGAACAGCATTCTCATCCACTTATTTAGCCTTTCAACACGTTAAAATGTTCGAATTTGGTCCAGCCGCGGATTATGGTTTTCAACGCAGCTCAAACACGTACCCAACAGATACGGCTCAAATCAACACGAATATCGAAAGTGGATCCTACAGCCTAACAACCGTTTCTAATACCGCAGCGATTGGTTTTCCAGCCATAGATTATCTAATTCATAAAGGATCAAATGAGTCCATTTTGTTTGCGTTCACAAGCAGTGCTTCTGCTAGTAACCGAATGAATTACCTGAAAGATCTTTGCGTAAAACTACAAACAGAAGCATTAGCGATAAAATCAAGTTGGAGCACAGGATATAAGGAGACATTTATCGCTGCAAATGGCACAGATATTAGTTCATCCATAAGTATTTTATTCAACCAATTCGTAATTGACCTAGAACTCGTTAAAAATGCAAAAATAGGCGTTCCATCCGGACAATACAGTGGTGGGGAACCCTTTCCAACGTACGTTGAAAGTTATTATAATGGTGCTTCCAAGTCCCTCGCAATTGCTAATTTGATTGCGTTAAAATCAGTTTTTACTGGAGGTACAGGTATTGGAATGGATGATTATATGGATGCCTCTGTTGAATTTGGTACAACCTCTATTCCCTCTTCTGAAATTACAAATCAATTTGATGTTTGCATTGCCAGCGTTGAAGCGTTGACAGATCCATTTAGCACGAGTATCCCTGTTGATATTGCGGGCTTTTCCAAGGCATACCAAGAATTGAAAAAATTGGTTGCCTATGCTAAAACGGATATTCCTGCAGCGCTCGGGGTGTTGATTTCGTTTTCGGACACAGATGGCGACTAGTGCAGATGAATAAAACTACACTCTATACGATTCTTTTCATTTGTCTAGCCAATCTTACATGGTCTCAAACTGAGATTACAGGATGGGTTTCGAACGAATTGGATGAACCGTTGCCCTTTTCTCGGATTAAATTACAAAATATTCGAACGGATACAGTTTACCTCGAAATAGCGGACGAATTTGGTCGATTTACTTTTTACAATCTACCTCAAGATCCTTATCTTATGAACGTTTCTTGTCTCTATCATTTATCTCGCCAAGACACCATCATTCCGCTAAACGATAAAGAACGAATGCACATTCGATTAAGAGACACCACCACCCTAAAAACGGTAGATATCTACTACGATTCTCCCTATGCCAGCCAATCCATGAAGATGGTAGACGGAATTACCCTAACGAATGGAAAAAAAACACAACATATTGACCTCAGTAAAACAGATGCGAATACAGCTGTTGACAATGCGAGGGAATTATATGCTAAAGTACCTGGACTTACAATTTGGGAATCAGACGGAGGAGGTTTACAACTTGGAATTGGCGCACGAGGGTTGAGTCCAAGCAGAACGGCTCACTTCAATACACGTCAAAATGGTTATGATATTAGTGCTGATGCCTTAGGTTATCCTGAAACCTACTATACACCTCCCTCCGAAGCACTCTCTTCAATTGATTTAATTAGGGGAGCCGCTTCCTTACAATTTGGACCGCAATTCGGTGGGATGTTAAATTTCAATATCAAAGAGCCTTCTCGCAAATCATTCCATTATGAAGGAGCGCATACATATGGCGCCTATCAATTAATGAATACGTTCAATCTCGTATCAGGAACACTTAAAAAAAGGTTCTCCTATTTGGCCTATTATCAATATAAACAAGGAAATGGTTGGCGAGAAAATTCAGGCTTCAAACAACAGCAAGCCTATGCACAATTGACCTACCAACTCAATGAGCGGGCTTTCATTCGACTTGAGCAAACCTATATGCACTATCTAGCCCAACAAGCTGGTGGATTAACAGATGCACTATTTGCGCAAGATCCAAGACAATCGATAAGAGACCGGAATTGGTTTGAAGTGAAGTGGAGAATCACAGCTGCTCATTTTAATTGGGACATTAACAGAACCTCAACCCTTGATATAAAAGGGTTTCATGTAAACGCGCAACGCTTGGCCCTTGGAAACCTCGAAAAAATAAGTCGCGCAGATGACGTTAAAGAGCGGCAATTAATTGATGGGAAATTTAAAAATTGGGGCGCCGAATTACGTTATTTAAAACGTTTTCCACTGGGCACTCGAATGAAAGGTATTATCGCTTCAGGTGTCAGATATTACGAAGGACAAACGAGTAGTTTACAAGGACTAGGAACAGCGGGCAACGACCCGAATTTCACATTTTTAAATCCAACTAATTTGGAGGGATCTAATTATATCTTCCCCTCTCAAAATATCGCAGCCTTTATCGAATCGATATGGATCATCAACCGAAAATTGTCTATTTCTGGAGGATTACGATACGAGTATATCCAAACTGGCGCCGAAGGAACCTATCGCGAACAACTTTTTCACCCCTTAACAGAAGAATTACTTTTTGATTCAACTTATTATGAATCTAAATCAACTGGCAGAGCAATTCTTCTTGGTGGTGTCGGCTTTTCGTTCCGCCCAAAATCCAATCTTGAAGTGTATGGCAATATTGCGCAAAATTACAGGGGAATTAATTTTTCAGACATCCGTATCGTCAATCCAAATCAAGTTGTTGATCCAAATATACAGGATGAACGAGGCTTTAATTCTGACTTAGGCATAAGGGGTAAATCAAAACGGGGTATTTTTGATTTCAGTCTGTTTTTTCTGCATTATGATAACAAGATTGGCGTCATCAATGAAAAAATAAATGAATACGAATTTGTTCGCGTTAGAACCAATGTTGGAGAAGCGTACAGCACAGGTTTTGAACTATTCATGGAACAACGTTTCTTAAAAACTGATTCGAGTAAAAATTATTTTAGTGCATTCGCAAATCTAGCTGGCGTGTACGCAAAATACAGCAATAACAATGCATCTAGTTTGAGCGGTAATTGGGTTGAATTAGTGCCGCCATTGACAGCGAAAATTGGATTAAGATATCAACATGGTAGGTTTACAGAAGCGCTTCTAGGTTCATTTGTGTATCGTCACTATTCGGACGGAACAAATGCGGTTTCAGACCCGAATGCTATTGCAGGAATAATTCCTACTTATTACGTTTTAGATTTCAATATGACTTATGCACATAACGACCATTTTGGACTTAAAGTTGGCGTGAACAACTTAACAAATAATATGTACTTTACGCGAAGAGCAACCGCTTATCCAGGACCTGGGATCATCCCTTCAGATGGCATAAGTTTTTACTTGACCTTGAATGTGAAGCTCTAGTTACTGTTTATTTATTTGAGCAACCACTTCTTATGCCAGCGCATGTTAATTGACTTTAATTAACAAAGATTATGGAAGTCGACTATAGGTAATTAATTCAACTCGCTTATTTTTGGGATCTAAAAGGACATTATGATAAAAAAAAATGGTTTCATCCTTGGACTTGTAATACTTTCCTCATGTTCCTTTAATCGGAGTTTTTACCATCCTGACCCTTCTGCAGTTGCTCCCTTTCCTGATTCGGAAAACCATTATATTCGCTACGGTGAAAGTGATTCAATTCACGCACTCTTTTTCCCACAAGAATTACCCAAGGCCAATCTCTTTATTTTACATGGAAATGCAGGTAATCTATCAAGTTGGGGAGAAATGGCTGATTTATTCTACACATCAGGCTATCAAGTCTTCATCCTTGACTACCCTAGCTTTGGCAATTCAACAGGGAAATTGACGCACGAAAACGTGATTGCAAGCACGAAAGAAGCCGCACTTTATTATGCTAATCTTCCAACCATTTCCGCCCACAAATCGATCCTAATGGGCTATTCCTTAGGGGGGAACTTAGCCCTAAAAATTGCAGCAGACCATCCTACTCTATTTGACGCAATGATTTTAGAAGCGCCCTTTGACACACATAAAGCTCAAGCCATGCATGTCGTTCCGCCCCCCCTTCGATTTGCACCATTTTTGCTCACCAAAAACGCCATCAATGGTAAAAAACTAATTGCAACATGGACGAAACCGCTGCTTTTAATTCACAGCAGAGATGATAAGGTGTGTCCGTTTGAGATGTCCAAGAGACTGCTCAAATCTGCTGTATTAACTAATCAAAAAGAATTGTGGGAAATTAAAGGACCACACCTTGCGGGACTTGGTCAAAACCTTGATCTGTACTTGGCTAAAATGAATGCAATGGTAGAAAATCTTCAAGATTCAAACTAAGGTTTTACAAACATAAATGAGAAAGCGTTTGAACGAGATGTTTTTAATATATATGTTCCCGAAGACAAGCCTGTGGTATTAATGAATGGTTGATCATTTAGAAAATCTATTTTATCCATTAAAACACCAGCAGTATTATAAATTAAAAACCAGTCCTGATCTGTCCAACCGAAAGCAGTCAACTCCTGTCGAAACTCAAGTTGATCTTTATCAGAATTGTAAAAAACACCGATTTCTTCAGCCGTAAATTCGTCAATCGAAGCACCTTCTTTCACCACCTCAACTTCAAGATAAATTGGCAAGTGATCGGACATATAATAAAGTGAGGAAATAATATGTGCAGGCTCACTAAGATTTGTTGGATCATTAATCGGCTGATTATAATGTAATCCATCCTGTCCAATTGCACGATAAGAGCCGTTAATGTATAGGGCATCATTCGAATAGTTTTTCAAATCCGTTCCAATAAAAATAAAGTCAAATCGGTCATCCATTCCACCAAAAGCTCCCCCATCAAAAGAGGTCGTTCGCGTACTTTGTGTATGTGCCCATGCAAAGCCTGGATTCGCATGCCATGCCCCAGGTAAAGTGATCGGATCTTTGATCATTACCGAACCGCCGTTGAGCAATGTATTCCACCCCGGCTCAACATCACTACCATAAAAATTGAAATCTCCACCAATCAAAATATTTTCAGCATTCGTTCTCTCCGATAAATATGTCTTCAAGGCCATTACCTCCTCATTCCGCTGATCTTCATATCCCGAAGAAGCCTTCAAGTGGCAGACGTAGATGTAAAAAAATGTTGTATCCTCTGTCGTTGCGAGATCTGTACTTTTATAATAAAGGACATATTCGTTAATATTTCGAAGTACAGTGGGAATGACATTTTGCTCTTTTAACGCAAGTTTATCCGAATTAAAGTAAAGTCCATTTTGCGTGTCCGGTCCTGGAACAAAATCAGCCATATCGTAATGACTGACGCCATCTTCATTCAGCGCACTAAACAAAATATCATTTGCACCAGCACCCGTTGTAAGTTCACAAACCATGAGGATATCAGGTTGTATGTAGGCTAAAATATTTTTTAACGTATCAATTCGATCAGGATTTACGGAAGGGAAATTCAGTAAATTATAAGACATTACTCGCAGTGTATCGCGTTCTTGACCTAATCCTATCGTTAAACAAGAGAGAAATGAAATGAGTAGTATTTTTTTCATAGCTTTATGGGGGCTTATAATCCATTCGGGCCTTAAACACTCGAACACGTCATATAATTCGGTTAAAATTACAATTCAGGTTTGGAATAAGCAAACATTGAAGGTTAAATTAAAGTAACTATGTTAATAAGTAGGGTCTTTAGAAGGAGAGCAACCTCATATTCTCTCTATCTTTGTAAACTAAGCGAAAGATAATCGGTTAAAATCGCTTGCTACTAGAACCTGAATTTATGCTGAAAATTGGATTATTTGGAACAGGACACTTAGGGAAAATACATGCAAGGTTAATACTTGAACTGAATCATCTTTATACGTTTGTGGGTTTTTATGATCCGAATGACACGAATGCTGAATTTGCTTCAAACGAACTTGGTTTAAAGCGATTTACCTCAATCGACGAGCTCATACAAGCCGTTGATGTCATTGATATTGTAACACCTACCCTTTCGCATTTTGAAATTGCTTCACTTGCCATTCGTAATTCGAAACATGTCTTCATTGAGAAACCTGTTACACAAACGAATGAGGAAGCGATAAAGCTCAGACAATTAGCACAAGAGGCTGATGTGAAAGTACAAGTTGGTCATGTTGAACGATTTAATCCAGCCTTCAAAAATGCCCTACCCTATATTGATAATCCAATGTTTATTGAAACGCACCGTTTGGCGCAATACAATCCTCGCGGCACAGATGTTCCAGTTGTATTGGATTTGATGATTCACGATTTAGATATCATCTTGAGCACGGTAAAATCTACGGTGCGACGAATTAGTGCATCTGGTGTGGCGGTTGTAAGTGAGACACCTGACATTACTAATGCACGATTGGAATTTGACAATGGTTGTGTCGCAAATCTAACCGCTTCACGCATTTCATTAAAAAACATGCGTAAGTCTCGGTTTTTTCAGAAAGATGCCTATATCTCAATTGATTTTCTAGAAAAATCGGCTGAAATTGTGAAGATGACAACACTTGAAGTTGAACCCGATCCGTTCGATATCATTTTTGACCTAGGAGAAGGAAAATCAAAGAAAAAAATAGAAATTTTCAAACCGACAATAGCAGGCGGAAATGCGATAAAAGAAGAGTTAGAATCCTTCGCAGAAAGCATTGTAAACAACACTGTTCCAATCGTTTCAATTGAGGATGGTGAATATGCATTACAAGTGGCATTGCAAATCATGGAAAAATTAAAATTGAACGGAAATTTGATAAAAGAAAATATTTAATGTTTTTTTGCGTTCTAATTTAAATTATAGCGGTTATTCAATGGTAAGAACTTTACTTTATTCTTTCTTTCTGGTTGCATTATTTGTTGGTTGCACGAAAGATGATCTAACACCATCCTATCTTAAAATTAATCCGTTCGAACTCATCACCAATGAATCGACTCAAGGACCGAATTCGCACGGAATAACGGATGCTTGGATTTATATGGATGGAATAGCCTTAGGAGTCCATGAATTGCCATGTGTAATTCCGATCTT
>JALQVX010000343.1 GCA_023263555.1 Crocinitomix sp. | reverse complement strand
AAGCTGAAAAAGCAGTAAACGCAGCTAGAGCGGCAGAATTAGAAGCAAAAAATGCTCCTGAAGTAGTTGAAGAAGAAGTTGCAGAAGTTGAAGCATCAACTGAAGAAGCTACAGAAGAAACTGCAGAAGAAACTGTAGAAGAGGCTCCTGCTGCTGAAGAAGAAGCAAAAGACGAAGAGTAAAAGAAACACTATGTTTCTAAAAGCAGATTGTTACCGTCTTGGCGCTATTGCCAAATTACATAGCTATAAAGGCGAAGTAAGCATTTTCCTTGACGTGGACGATCCGCAAGAATACAAGCATTTGGAATCAGTTTTTGTTGAATACGACAATAAACTGGTTCCATTTTTTTTGGAATCCATTCAAATTCGCCAAAACGGATTTGCGACTGTCAAATTCATGGATATTGAAAGTGAAAGACAAGCACAGAAATTGGTAAAATGTGGCCTCTATCTTCCGCTCGAAACCTTGCCTGAATTAGACGATTCGGAATTCTATCACCATGAAATTGAAGGCTTTGCTGTAGAAGATGAAAAACACGGCCCAGTCGGAACGGTTATTCATGTTGTTGATCAAGCCGTAAATCCACTGATTGCGATTGAATTTAAGGGAATTGAAATGCTTATCCCAAAACAAGATCAATTCATTTTACGGGTAGACCGTGAATCAAAAACCTTATTCATTTCAGCACCGGAAGGATTAATTGAAATGTATCTTGGATTGGACGAAGAAGAATGAGTCGCCCGTTTCAATTTAAACAGTTTACGATCCATCAAACCGCCAATTCACAAAAAGTGGGAACTGATTCAATGCTTCTTGGTGCATGGGTCAAAGGAAGTTTTAATCGTATTTTAGATATCGGTACAGGAACGGGAATCTTGGCCTTGATGATGGCGCAAAAAAATCCGGCTGCATCAATCACAGCAATTGAACCGGATTTAGATTCGTTTGAAGAAGCCTATACCAATTTTCAAAATTCTCCATTTAAATCGCAACTATTAGCTGTTCATTCACGCTTACAAGATTTTGGGAGCATGGATAAATTTGAGCTAATCATAGCTAACCCTCCCTATTTCGAAAACGCCTATTTGAGCAAAGATCAAGATCGCAATCGCACACGTCATACGGATGATCTTCCGGTTTTTGAATTATACGAATGTGCAAGTGATTTACTCAAAGAAAATGGCCAGTTTGCAGTCATTATTCCGTTTGAAGAAGAAGAAAATCATTTCTATCGTGCGGCAATGGAAGATTTATACCCCCAACGCATTCTGCGCACCCTGCGCGAAGATGGCGACTATAAACGCACCCTTATTCAGTTTGGAAACACACCTACCCCATTTCCGATAACAGAAGAGCTGCTCGTTAAAGACGCTTCGAATCGTTATTCAGAAGCGTATATCGAGCTGACGAAGGATTTTTACGCGAAAGATTTGAAGCAGTTACAATCCTAAATGCACGTATCAAGACGATCGAATAATTTCACAGCTCCATGCTTTTTTCATCCATTTTAAAAATGGAACCTGAGGTATTCGGCATCAAATTTGTACTTTAGCCTTTAAACATCATCCGTATGAAATACGTTTATCTCTTTGTAATTACCCTTTTTACCTTACTAACGAGTTGCAAGCAACGTGTTTATTTAACCGTAAGTGAGCCGCCTATCGTTCATTTAGATTCCGAATTTACCCGTGCAGGTTTCATTAACCGCTCTTTTTCTGGTGGAAAATCAAAAACATTAGAAACAATTGATAATGCCTTTTCATTAGAAGGGAATTTAGATCTAAAAGGTTCAAATGCAGCTATTCGAGGCGCTTATGATCGACTCACCACCAATCAAAGGTTTGAATATTTGGCATTAATGGACAGCCTCACCGTTGAGAATGGCGGAATCGGAGTCTTCCCTGCCCCGCTGACATGGAATGAGGTAGATGCGCAGTGCAAATTGGGTAATGTTCAATTTTTAATGGTGCTAGAAGTTTACGATACAGACACCAAAATTTCCTATTCAACCGGAATGACAACGAAGCAAACCCCTTTAGGTTCAGTTCAAGTACCTGTGCACAATGCGACCATGACCACCATCATTAAAACAGGTTGGAGAATCTATGATCCCAACCGAAAATTAATCATTGACGAAATTTATCTAACCGATCGACTCTCGTCTACAGGGAGCGGAATAAATCCTGTCGCCGCAGCCGCAACTCTTTTAAACCGTGAACAAGCCGTTAAACAAATCAGCACACGAATTGGAGAGAATTATGCGCTCCGCATAGAACCTCAACTCTTTAGAGTTTGGCGAAATTATTACAATAAAGGTAGTCAAAATTTAACTACTGCAAAACGTCGTTCAGAAGTTGGAGATTGGGACGGTGCAGCTGAAATGTGGCAGAAAGATTTGGACAGTCCAAAACGAAAAGTAGCAGGTAGAGCAACCTATAATATGGCGATTTACAAGGAGATTTCTGGAGACATTGACGGAGCACTTGAGTTAGCACAAAAAGCCTATGCCGACTATCGCATTAAGGAAGGACAAATTTATGCCAATATTTTGAGAGATCGCATTGCGCGACGTGAGCGTGAAAAGGCGTTGAGTGGGCAGTAGGATCACTTTGCATGAGATTTGATCATATTAAATACTAGAAAAGGATAATTATCTGTTCTTTAAAGGACTTATCAAGGGTTTGCAGCGACAAGAAGTTGGTTTTTTGAAAGTTTTTTTGGGGGGGGATGACATCCAAGTACTCAAGTTTATAGCTCCACGACTTGTGCCGTCTTTTAGGAAAGTTTGAATTGAGGGCTTAGCCCGCGAATTTTTAAAAACAGCGGTTAGCGTTAGTTATTTCCTTATTTTCCCTTGGCCTTTTAATGTCTGATAAATGTTATTGATTTTGTTATTGTCCAATTGCACTGTGGATTTTGCACTTAAATAGTTAACCCTTTCTTGTCTATAAGTTCCTGTTACATTTGATAGTCGCTCAACTAAAACAAAGCTTTCTTCTGCAGTTAATGTCTTTCGTTTAATATTCCCGTAAAAATGTTTAATTGCTTTGGAAAGCCCTATTACTCCGAAGTCATATCTAACAGATACTATGTATAAATTTAAAATTTCTTGTTTCGTAAATTTTCTTTGAAGCCACAACGCAATCCAAATTTCAAAAATCTTTCTCAAATACTTAT
>JALQVX010000326.1 GCA_023263555.1 Crocinitomix sp. | reverse complement strand
CATTCATTTTTTCCCAATCATCTGGTTTTGAATAATTCGGAATGACCATACCGTTTGTTACAACGACACGTGGCGCATCTGCATGAGACGGGAAAAGGCCCATAGGATGACCGGAATACATGGTCAAAGTTTGCTCTTCCGTCATTTCTGACAAGTACTGCATGGTCAATAAATACTGCGCCCAATTTTGAAAAACGGCTCCATTTCCACCATAGGTAATCAATTCGTGCGGATGCTGTGCAACGGCATAATCCAAATTATTTTGAATCATGGCCATGATTGATTTCGCCTGATTTGATTTTCCTGGATATTCATCAATCGGACGGGCATACATTTTATAATCAGGACGATAACGGTACATGTAAATACGCCCGTATGTTTTTAATTCGTCGGCAAATTCTTTGGCTAATTCGGCATGTTGCTCCTTTGGGAAATAACGCAAAGCATTTTGCAAGGCTAGTTTTGTTTCCTCTTTGGAAAGAATCTCTTTTCGCTTTGGAGCATGATTGATCGTTGGATCGTAGTCCTTTTTTGGTGGAATTGTAGATGGAATTCCAGCCGAAATTGCTGCTTTAATTTCTTCAATGGTCATACCGAATAATTTGGTTGTAAAGGTAACAATTTTATAGGCGTTTTGTTGGGGGAGGAAGTTGGATCCTTCGAATTTGGCAAAAAAAATCCCCACTCGCTTAACTTAGCGGTGGGGATTAAAAATTTATTTATGCTTACTTATCGTCTATTCAACAAAACAACAATCCAATACACCAAGGTTGCAACAGCAGCAAGTGCGGCAACAACATAGGTCATAGCAGCCCATTTTAAGGCATCTTTCGCTCCGTCGTATTCATCTGTTGTGACAATGCCATTATCATTGATCCATGCTAATGCACGTTTACTGGCATCAAACTCTACCGGTAAGGTCACTAAGGCAAATAACGTAATTGCTGCTTGTGCTCCAATGATAACGTAAATCATCACAGGGGCAAATGAGCCAAGCAATCCACCCGCAAAGGCCATTCCGATTACGACAATATTCATAATCATACCACTCGCATTTTGAATCGGTACGAGTTTAGAACGCATTTCTAAAGGCTTATAGGCTCTAGCATGTTGCACCGCATGACCGCATTCGTGCGCAGCCACCGCAACCGCCGCCGCGTTTGCTTGGTTGTATACTACTTCGCTGAGGTTAACCGTTTTGGTCATGGGGTTGTAATGATCCGTCAATTGTCCTTGAACAGAAATCACTTTCACATCCATGATGCCATTGTCCCGTAACATGCGCTCTGCCACTTGCTTACCCGTCATTCCGTTTGACATGCGGACTTTTGAGTATTTTTCAAATTTTCGTTTGAGTGTACTTCCAACCAACCAACTGATCAGCATAAAAATACCCCCAATAATCATAGGACCCCAATAAAAGGTCATCATTCCACCGTTGTTCATTTTGTTTTAAAATTAAAAGGATTAGTCTCTGCCCATAAAACGGAGCATAAAAAGGAATAGGTTGATAAAATCAAGGTAAAGATTTAATGCGCCCATGATAATTGCTTTTTGAGCAGCTTCGCCTTCAGCACCAACAGCCATGGCCATTGTTTTCAATTTTTGTGTATCACACGCTGTCAGCCCGGTGAATATTAGGACTCCAATTCCGCTAATAATATAAGACATCATAGCGCTTTGCATAAACCAATTCACCAGCATAGCGATCACCAATCCAATAAGTGCCATATAAAGGATGCTTCCCATTTTTGACAAATCAGTAGAGGTCGTATAACCCACAACTGCCATCACCCCAAAAGTTGCTGATGAAATGAAGAAAGTTTGTGTGATATGACCCATTGAATAGGTTAAAAAGATGTAGCTAATGCTGGCGCCAAAAAGCACAGAAAAAGCGAAAAAGCTGATTAATAAGCCTCTGGCTGACATCTTATTAAAGCGCACCGTCATCACAAGCACAAAAATCAAAGGAGCAAACATTAAAACTGTTCCAAAGATATTTCGACTCGCTACTCCATTCTGCACAGTATAAAGATACTGCGTGAAAGCGGGGTAGGTACCGAACAAAAATGCCGTGATTCCTGAAATCACCAAAGCAATACTCATGTATACAAAAACTTTCGATACAAAACTTGAAACATCAGCTTGCGTTCTTGGCTCAGCGTAGTTGTCAATTACCTCGAAATTATTATATTCTCTATTATTCATTTTTATAAATTTTTAGTATTCAAAATTAATATAAATTTAGTTCTAATTTTGTAAAACAACAAGTACAAAAATCACTCCAAGGGGTAGATTCTGACAAATTGACAAAAATTAACGATAATGGTAGTAGTAACAGGAGCAGCAGGGTTCATTTCGTCATGTTTAGTGAGCGAATTAAATAAAAGAGGTATTCATGATATAATCGTTGTGGACGATTTTTCTAAAACGGAAAAAGAAGATAACTTAAAAGGCAAATTCTTACTTGCAAAAGTTCCTCGTGCTTCTTTTTTTGAATGGGCGACCGATTTTAAAACTGAAATCGATTTTGTTTTTCATTTAGGTGCGCGAACGGATACCACTGAATTTGATGCCACCATTTTTGATGAATTGAATGTGAAATATTCACAAGATATGTGGAATTTTTGTTCCGACAACCAAATTCCACTTGTATACGCGAGTAGCGGCGCTACTTATGGTTTAGGTGAATTAGGATATAAAGATGATCACGCAATTATTGGTGATTTAAAACCACTAAATCCTTATGGCGTTTCGAAAAATGATTTTGACATTTGGGCCATTGCTCAAACCAAACAACCGCCTTTTTGGGCAGGATTAAAATTTTTCAATGTCTATGGTCCGAATGAATATCACAAAGGGCGAATGGCTTCTGTGATTATGCATGCCTTTAACCAAATTAAGGCGTCTGGGGGAATGAAATTATTTGCATCTCACAATCCCGATTATGAGAATGGAGGACAATTGCGTGATTTCGTTTATGTTAAGGATGTGGTTAATGTTTGTCTCTTTTTGATGGACAAAAAACCGACGAGTGGCTTGTATAATTTGGGAACGGGAACGGCGCGCCCGTTTATTGATTTGGCGAAGGCAACCTTCAAAGCAATGGGTGAAAAGGAAACTATTTCTTTCATTCCAACTCCCGAAGATATTCGCGACAAATACCAGTATTTTACTGAAGCGGACATGACAAAATTGAAGTCGGTGGGTTACGCCGCACCTTTTTATACATTGGAAGAAGGGGTGGAGGATTATGTGAAAAACTACCTGATAGGTCATAATTATTATTAAATTACTCTCATGGAAGATATTCACGACATACAACAACGCATTTTTGATGCAATAAAGCTTCAACTTCCCAAAGATGAAAAAATTGCTAGTGTTTTGATGAACACGCTTTTTTTAAGTCAAGATGCAGTATATCGTCGATTAAGAGGTGATGTTCCGCTCACTATTTTTGAGACAAAAACCTTGTGTGAAGCATTTAACATTTCTTTTGATGAAATGGATTCTTACAAAAAAGGACGGGTAAGTTTTACCTATCAGCCTTTGGATCGAATAGGATTGAATTTCGAGTCATGGTTAACGGGGCTGCGAGATGGGCTTAAACAGATTCGCAATATGGAGAATACGAGGATGATCATGAGCATCAATGATACACCGATTTTTCAGCTCTTTAATTTACCGCATCTCACGCGTTTCAAATTTTTCTTTTGGGCAAAAACCTATTTGAAGATTCCCGCTTACGAAAATGAATTGTTTAAGCGTGAAAAAATCGATAAACGTGTTTTATCAATTGGTATTGAAGCGCATAATATTTACAATTCAATTCCAACGACGGAAATCTATTCTGCCGAAACCTTGCGTGGTACACTGAGACAAATTCAATATTATTTTGATGCACGCTTATTTGAAGAGCCGGCATATGCCTTGGAATTAATTGACAATTTGATTCATTTAATTCACCATTTAAAAGCACAAACTGAGATTGGAAGAAAATTTGCCTTTGGCAACGAAGCGCCATCTGCAGGAAATGAATTGGAGGTTTATTTTAATGAGACCTTTATTTCAGACAATACCTATTTAATTCAATCTGATTCGGGATCAGGTGTTTATTTGACGCACAATATCATGAATTATCTCTTCACAACTGATCCGTATTATATCCGTGAATCAGAATTTATTTTGGATAAGTTGGTCAATAATTCCAACCCCATTTCGAAAATAAATGTGAAGGAGCGCAATCGGTTCTTTGCAGAACTCGAATCGAATGTTAAAGCGTTCAAGCGAAAAGTTGAACTGGAATTAGAAACAATGTAGTTAGAATGATGGAGCGGAAATCGTTCTGTATTTTTTAACTTGAATCACTTTGTCTTTCGGATATTTCAGTGTAAAAGCAATCTTTATTGATTTCGATTCACCCGGATTCAATCCTACTAACCAGCTCAATTGTCCTGTGAGTTCATTATACGAAGCTCCTGATATCTCGTCAATTGTGACAGAAATGTCGCTATCTTGAGAAATAGGAATTTGGTCGTAAAGGTCAACCCTTACCGGTGTATCGCGATTATTTTTTGCCATGATGGTATAGGTGTAAGTGTCGCGTCGATTATTGCCTACCACTTTTTTATCGCTAAATTCTTGCACTAACTTGCGAGTAACAGGAATTTTTGTATCCCTCCCAAAAGAAAGGCGAAGGGTATCAGACACATTGCTTGTGTTAATATATGATTGTCCCACAAAAGCCTCTGCGAAATAAACTTTTGTTGGACCAGGAACCAAATCCAAATTTTCCCATCCTACAATATTGGCTAGTAAATAGGCGTCATTTGCTAATTTAGGAACAGCTTTATGTGTAAACGAGGCATTGAGGTTGTGTGTGGTAATGTCTACTAAATACGGCTTTGAATCGCACGGAATAGTATATTTATCCTCGATTGTAAAAGTGGTGGATAATTCAGAGACTTGAATTGCTGTGAAGTTAATTTGTGATTCGGCATTCGAAACTGTTCCATTTTCTGCGCCAAATTGAAAACTTAACCCATCTAAGTTTTGATTGATTTGTGGTGCTATATTAGAGTTCTGATACCATTTATTATAGCCTCTATTGTCAGGTACAACATATTGATTTCCTTTGAAGTCATCATTCGTGGCATTCATGAGTGCAGCATAGTTCAAATACCAAGGGTTTAATTCGGGTGCAGATGCAGATAAATTCGGGTCTGCTGTTGACAAAGCAATCTTAACATCATTCCAATTATTCCCGGTATTATTATAAACTTTTGCTTTGTATTTTAAAATTATTTTTTCCGTTACATTCGTTGCTAACAGGTCGTAATTTGCTTGCCAACCACAATTGGACACCATGTATTTTAAGTCAATTTGGATGGTTTTGTCTGTTTCTGAATCAACAATTACTATGATCTGATTGCTTTTGATCGTCTCCTTGTAATTCAGTTCTGTTAATTGGTTTTGATAACGATATTTCAAATTTGTCTTTGTGTTAATTTCATTATCGTATCGAGTCATGGCTTTATTAATCTCCATCATATGCTTCCGAAAATAGGCGGCCATTGCGCTCAATTCTTCAACGCTTAAATTTTCACCATCTCCTTTAATTGAGCGATTTTGTTCGAGTAATTGTTTTTCAGCTTGATAAGCCGCACGCTCATTTTGGAGATCTGTGATTTGCGCCGTCAAAAGTGAAATTGAGTCGCTAAAAACAAGAGCACGATCGGTTAATTTCTGACTCCCTAAAAAATCTAGCTCTGTGCTAACTGAAACCAAATTCACAGGACTGTCGACATTAAACTGTATACTCTTATTGTCCGCCACCGTGCTGATTCCTGTAAAAATCAACTTATTCCTTCCTTCTTTTAGTTTTGTCGAAACGGTTCGGTGCACTTCGGCTCCTGTAATATAAATAGTGACGTCGCCAATTTCACTCGTGATGCGCTGTGCTGTAATGTCTTCAGCAAATGAATGATAGCCGCATAAAAGGACTAGAATAAATAATAAGATTTTCATAATCAAGTGATTAAAAATAGAGGTAAGCAACTAAGATAAGCTATTTGGTCGTATCGTTAGCACAAATTGAATTGATTTAGCAACTTCTTAACAATAATTTAGATTTAGACCCAGACTTGTGTTCCTTCTGAACAATTTTTGCAGATTTCAATTTGTTGCCGGTCACGCAAAACTTCTGTTCTAAATCCATTATAAACAGACGATTTCCAAATCTCAGAGAAAGAAGTATCATTTAGGTTGCCCATTTGATGGTTGGCATCTTTGTCAAAGCAACAAGGCACAATTTTAGCGTCCCAAGTGAATACACATGAACTCCACATGCGCCAACATTTGTTTTTCCATTTACTTTTAAGTTCGTATTGACCCGTTTTATTTTTGCGATAGCGAGCATATTTTTCATTTGTTGGAATCAAATCATTGCCAGCTTCGAAATCATAGATCTGAACTGTTTTTAGACGAACCTCATCAACACCTAAATGCTCTGCCAAAGTATACAGTGCATCAATTTCATGTTCATTTTGTTTGGTGACTAAAAATTGAAAAATCAAGATAGGGTTGGGACGTTGAAGCCTCTTTTTGGCGTCAATGATATTTTTTGTTCCCTGTATAACCTTATCCAATTTCCCGTTAATCCTATAATTTTCATAGGTTTCTTGTGTCATTCCGTCTATCGAAATAATAATTTCACTCAGGTCGGATGCGACAATTTCGGTAGCTGTCGTTTCCGAGATAAAATGCGCATTGGTCGACGTAACAACATAGATATTTCGTTTTCTAGCGGCACGCACCAGACTTAAAAATTGAGGATGAACAAATGGTTCGCCTTGAAAATAATAGTTAATGTGTTGCAATTGTTTTCCAACTTCTTGCAAGATCTTCTCATTCATCTCAAGTTCCAGATTTCCAGTCGGTCTTGTAAAATTGCGTAAACCACTGGGACACTGGGGACACTTTAAGTTACAGGTTGTAGTGGGCTCGATTGAAATGGCCATGGGTTTTCCCCAATGAATAGGTTTCTTCAGTACAGCCGAAAGTTGAAAGGATGTTTTGAGTAAAGCCAAATTCCAAACACGACTGATGTTCACTGTGCGTAATATGGCTTTGGTGCGTGCTTTCACAGCCGTAAAATTACATGAATTAAAAACGAATTGAAACTCGAAGGGGTTTATTTCTTCGTTTCTAAGGCATCTTTATCGTAATGTTGAAATAAATTCATCCAAATTAAGCGACTCAATCTAAACGAAAGGGGCATTAAAACAACCAAGCCGAGTAGGATTGAAATCATATAAACTTTATAGCCGGAGCTTGGGAAGAGGACAACAATCGCTACAGCAATCGCCACTGAGAAAGCCACAGTTAAAGCATAACTCACATACATGGCGCCATAAAAATACCCCGGTTCTTTGTCAAATTTATAACCACATGCGCTGCAATGTTCATGATTTTTTCCAAAATTATGAATTTGGTAGGGGTGTTTGGTGATATAAAAATCACCCTCATGACATCTTGGACATTTATTATTTAAAATGCTGTACAGTCTTGTTCCTTTTAATTTCGCCAACATGGACTTCAAATTTTGTCAAAGGTATGCATTTTTGGTTTTTTTTTTGTT
>JALQVX010000323.1 GCA_023263555.1 Crocinitomix sp. | reverse complement strand
GGACAATCCATCCAGAAAATAGACCAATTCCGAGTGACAAGACTAGAACATAGAGGATGGCTTCATTACCTGTCATAACTAGCTTTTTTTAGATAATTCCCAATACACATCCATCTCTTCTAAGTTCATCTCTGTTAATTGTTTGCCGTTTTTTACAGTTTCATTTTCCATCCACTGAAAACGACGAATAAATTTTTGATTTGTCTTTGCCAAGGCACTTTCAGGATCTATTCCCATCCATCTTGCATAATTAATCATGGAAAAAAGAACGTCTCCAAATTCTTCTTCCATCTTTTCCTGATCTCCTTTTTCTACTTCATCTCTAAATTCACCTAATTCTTCCTGCACTTTATCCCAAACTTGATCCGAATTGTCCCAATCAAAACCAATACCTTTCACTTTATCTTGGATTCGCGTTGCTTTTACAAGAGCGGGCAATGATTTAGGGACACCTTCTAAAACAGATTTTTTTCCTTCTTTCAATTTTAATTTTTCCCAATTTGCCTTCACTTCTTCTTCATCCTTCACAACCGTGTTACTATAAATATGCGGGTGACGGTAAACCAATTTGTCACAAATTGCGTTAAGTACATCAGTGATGTCAAAGTCACCTTTTTCAGAAGCTATTTTACTGTAAAAAACCATATGTAACATGATATCGCCAATTTCGCCTTTCAATTCATTCATGTCTCCGACAGTAATTGCATCTGCTAATTCATACGTTTCTTCAATCGTTAAATGGCGCAGTGATTCAAGTGTTTGCTTTTTATCCCATGGACATTGCTCGCGTAATTCATCCATTATTATTAATAACCGTTCAAACGCTTTTAGTTTCTGCTTCATTTTTCTAATTTTGACCAAAATTAATTTAAACTTACTACTTTGAAATTAGTTTTACACTTTTTATTGCTCTGTGCTTATGCTCTTCCTGCTGTTTCTCAGCAATTGGGGCCCTATTCGATTGGGCTGAGTCCAAAGGTTGGATCGCTGTTGGCACACCGGGAAACTATGACGCATTTGGTTCAAAATCATTCCAAAGCAGTCGAGCTCGAGTTTTCACGTCAGGATACTTCAAAAAATGCTTGGAGTTCGATTTATAAATACCCTTCCAAAGGTTTGACACTTCAGTTTCAGGATTATGGTAACGCGGCTATTTTGGGGCAAAGTTTTACAGCTTTTAGATTTACGAAATTTTGCATGTATCAAAGCGAAAAATGGGGGTTTATTGACTTTAGGTTGGGCAATGGCATCAGTTATATCAACAAGAAATACGATAAATTTAATAATCCGAAGAATATAGCCATTGGGTCTTATATCAATGGGTTTGTTAATTTACAGTTCTCGTATACCAAACATTTTAATCGCTTTTTTGTAGGGGCGGGAGTTGATTTTTCTCATATATCGAATGCCAGTTTAAAAGCGCCTAATCAAGGTTTAAATACCATCACGGGCTTTTTCACGACAGGCTATAGTATTTCTAAGCGCAGGGTATACGATCAACCAATTTATCCAAAGGATGTCTTAAATGAGGTGCGGAAATTTTCCAAATGGCAGTTTCATTTTATTTTTGGTTTAAAGCAAAATTTGCCGGATCACTTGGCGAGTCGAAATTATGGAATTGCGGCATTGCAAGGTTTGTACCGCATTCCCATCAATAATGTTTGGGATTTTGAAACTGGGATTGATCTGGTTTACAATGAAGCGAATAGATGGTTTTACGAAATTAATCCTGTTCCCATCTATCAGGCTTTTACTGCTGGCGGTTATGCCGGTATGTCTCTTTCTTTGTATCAAACGCAAATCTATTTTGGATTAGGGGTTTATGGACTGAATATTATTAATCCGGCAGGTTGGGTTTATAATCGAACAGGTATTCGAATCAATACGAATGAGCATTGGAATTTATCGATTGGAATTAAGGCACATATCGGTGTTGCAGATTATTTGGAGTGGGGATTAGGGTATCGTTTTTAAGTAGAATTATGAAAGGGAATTGGAGCAAGATAATGAAGAAATTTGGGGTGAACCTCGCTTTTAGCACCCTTTTTTTATTGGGTATTTTAAGTTGTGAAAAACCGGAGGATCGCAGTTGTTTTAAATCATCTGGTTCATATGCCGAACTGCAAATACCATTAGATTCAATCCGACATTTTGATTTTGGCGATCGCATAAAATATCGGATCTATCAGGATAATTATAATAAGATGATTATCAAAGGAGGGAAAAATTTAATTCAGAATATTGATGTTCAAAATAGAGATAATGTCTTGTATATCGACAATAACAATAGCTGTCGTTTTTTGAGAAATTCACCTGATATTGTAGAGGTTGAAATTCATTACCCTTATATGAAGTCTTTTTTCATGGACGTTTCGGATTCGGTCATCTTTATGGATAAAATTAAAGCCTATTCTTTAGTGGTGGAGATGAGAAATGGTGGAGGGAGTTTAAAAGCAGATGTTGATGTACACAAGATTTCAATGGTTGTTTCGCATGGAGCGGGAGATTTTACGTTAAGTGGTAAAGCCGACGAAGCGGAATTAAAGATACAGAATAACGGAGCTGCCAATGCAATCAATTTTAGATCGGAATACGTTTATATTTACCAAAATTCAACAGCCAACATGTTTATTAATCTAGATGGATCTTCTGCATTGATTTATATCGACGGAACAGGCAATGTTTTTTATGGCAACGAGGCTGGAAATATTGAACGTGAAGGTGTCGGAGAAGGTCAAATTATTAAATTATAATTGTAACTTGTTGGAAATGCCCTTTTTCTAGTAAGGATTTTGTTTGACTTAT
>JALQVX010000254.1 GCA_023263555.1 Crocinitomix sp. | reverse complement strand
ATTCACTCTCCATACCAAAAGGAAAATCGAACGAATACAATAGTGACAAATTCTCTAAACCAAAACGCAAAGAACATTTTACGGACGATTTGTAAGGGGAATTGTTCGAACCATTGCATCCCAAAATGATAAATTCTGCTGCAAAGCATCCCCCTCAGCCAAAAGTCTGAACCCATCCTCCCCCAAAACCAAAATCAAAGCAACTCGCATCTCCAACTGTAAATTCATATCTTTGTTATAATCACATTGGCACGTGAAGAAAAGTTTAATGAAGAATAAACAATGCAAACCTTTATCCATTATTTTTTGCATCTCGGATTTCCATTATTTATTGCGCTTGTCTTTTTTATAAAGGAGTGGAAAAAAGTCTATTTAATTCTGCTCGCCACCATGTTGGTTGATATGGACCATTTACTTGCGGACCCGATTTTTCAAGCAAATAGATGCAGTATTAATTTTCACACTTTACATACCTACTACGCCATGGCGGTCTATGTGATCCTCTTATTTTTTCGCAAGCCTTTTAATATTATTGGGATTGGACTTTTATTCCATATGCTCACCGATTTAATTGATTGCCTGCTGATGTATTCGAATTGCAAGGCTTGTTTTATGGATGCTCCAGCCATTGACTTGTTAAGTGATGCGTTATTCCTTTTATCAATCAAGTAGCGAAGGTTGAAAATCGATATTCAACCTGATTTAAAAGCATTGAGCGAATCGTTGTTAGAGACTTTTTATGGATCTCTATGGCTAAAAGAAGGGGGGGGTGTGATGATTGCGTCTGTTGAGGAGTGATTTTCCCATTTTAATTCTTTAAATTTCGACCTACTTGCGAAAATGGCAACTTACAACTTTGATTTATGATAGCGATTCAACGGCTAAATATGGACAATTCCCTTTTTCTGGAAATTGGGAATTGGAAACTTGTGATTGATCCTTGGTTGGAAGGCACAGAAGTGGATTATTTTAGTTGGTTTAATACCCAATGGCACCGCACCAAACCTGTGGATTATGAATTGGTTCCTACCTTCGATACCATCATGATTACGCAAAAATATCCCGATCATTTTCATGCTGCGACGTTGAAAAAAATGAATCCGCGTCATGTGATTGCGCCAAAATCACTAGAAAAGAAATTGAAAAAATTATTGCCGACTGCCAACTTTGATTTTTTGGATGCCGCAAATAATGTGTTGACGGTGAAGGATGTAAAAGTGACCTTTTTGCCCACGCAACGAAAAATTGATCCTATTTATGATGCTTTTATTTTGGATGATGGCACCGAAAGTGTTTTTTTGGCAACTCACGGATTTGCAACGAATGAAAAGACGCGCGAGTTGGTGAAAAAAGCATCTCCTTGTCAGTTGCTGATCTGTCCGTTTAACTATTATAAATTACCATTTTTTTTAGGTGGTGTCGTTTCGCCTGGTTTGGATGGTGTCAAACACCTCTGCGATTTAATGCAACCAGCAAAAGTGATTGCCGTGCATGATGAGGACAAACATGCGAAAGGTTTGGTGACGAAATTTGCCAAAATCATTCGCCCTGAAACGAGCGATTCGCTGCGGGCACTGCCATGGTTGAGCAACCGTTACGAAGAATTAAACCATTATCAACGCGTAGAATTAATATGACAAAAAAACAAAAAGCTTTAGTAGAAATTGGTTGGATTTACTTGATTTTAGCAGGTATTGGTTGGGCAACATTTGCCTTATTTGATAAAGAGGGAATCGTTTTGCGTTTTCTCTATGCAGATTTAGCAATGACGCTCGCCACTTTTTTCTTCTCACTTTTAAAACGAAACAGCAGTGTCTATGACGCTTATTGGAGCGTAATTCCATTTTATTTAATCGTCTTATGGTTTGTCTATTACGGCGGAATGGATTGGTCGATTTATCAATGGACCAGTGCTTTTGTAGTCAGTTTTTGGGCCATTCGTTTGACGTGGAGTTGGGGACGAGGTTGGCCGGGATGGGAACATGAAGATTATCGGTATGTGAATTTCAGACAACAATTTGGTAAATTTTTCCAGTCCATTAATTTTTTAGCCATTCATCTTTATCCAACCGTTATCGTGTTTTTAGGCATGTGGGGTTTGTTTTGGGTTTTTAATTTTGGTTCGATTCAACATCAATTCGTCTTTTATTGTGGTGCTTTTATTTCCACATTAGGCGTCTTTTTCGAGCTCTTTGCCGATCGTGAATTGGCCCAATTTAGAAAACGTGAAAACAAGAAAAAAGAAGACCTGTTACGCACCGGAATTTGGGCTTATTCACGCAATCCAAACTATTTGGGTGAGATTTCATTTTGGTTCGGCTTATTCGCCATGGGATTCGGGTTTGGAGCGCCACTTTATACCGCCATTGGTTCGGTTGGCATGTTGCTGATGTTCCTTTTCGCCTCCATTCCAATGAAAAATAAACAAATGACCAAACACCGCCCAGTGGCTTTTGCGAAATACAAAAAGGAAGTTTCAGGATTGATTCCTTGGCCACCGAAGAAGGGGTGAAATAAGAGCTGGACTATGTCATTATGGAAACATGGAAATTAGATCGAATGTATACATGGTTGATGTCTGGTATTGACTTTAATACTGATAATCGATTACTCTTTTTGGTGGACAAAAAAGAAAAAGTTCTATTCAATCTAACACAAGAAAAAAATGGCTTTGGATTTCGAAAGTATTTGTTCAAGCTATCGGAAGAGGATGTTGACTGTT
>JALQVX010000205.1 GCA_023263555.1 Crocinitomix sp. | reverse complement strand
CTTGATTAAGGTCTTCAATCTCCTCTAAATGCTGGGTGCTTAAGCCGGTTTTTGATGAAAGATAACAAAGAGTATACTGCTTGTTTCTGGAAATAAATTTTTGGTTAATATCTTCAAAAGCGGCATAATTATCTACCCATTTCTCAAAACTTTCGGAAGATTTAAGATCGATATAGGGTTTATAAATTGGACCGAGTAAACTTTTGTGCGGAATCTTTAGGTTCGTGATGGAAGATACTTCAGAAATCTCCTCAAAATTAGCCACACTTTCCGTAAATTCATCAACCCATTGAAAATCAGATAAGGTATGAAAACCCGTTTTTTTCTCCAGAATAATGATAACTCCATCCTCCGAAGAAGGATAATCTTTGATATGCTCTTCATAAAAAACAAGTTCCGAAGAATTTGCAAATTGTAATTCACCTAAATCTTTGGCGAAAACAAGTTTACGCAGCGAAAATACACCAGCAAGAATGATGAGTGTCATTCCAATTATCAGTCCCCTTTGCTTATTCATTCCGGAGAATAGATGTTAGAAAAGGCAAGATTTTATGCGCGATCTCAAGATGCCCCTTCGCACTTGGATGACTGTCGTGTGGAAGCAAAGTTAGATCGGTATCGCTAAAGTCGAATTTTACATCCAACCAAGGCAACTGAAATAGGTTTTTCTGAAGGATATCTGTCTCGGCTGTTTGGTCTAAACAGACGATTCCAAAACGCACATTCGCAGCTTCACATTTTGCTGCAATTTGCTGAATTACATAGGTTGTAATTTCAATTTCATTGAGCTTTTTATCGTGGTAACTTTCAGTCAACGTCTGAATCCAATTCACACTGGCAAACCAATTGCGTCCATACCAATCGGAGTGTAAATCCCTCCAGTTGGCGAATCGAATCGAATCTGAACAATCTCCTAAAAAAGGAAAGCGCGCATTTTGCATCAAATTGTTGGTTTTTTCATTTGAATTCGCATAACCAATTTTCAAATTTCGCCGATAATTTTGAGAAAGCACGTTTCGCATAAAATGAAAGGATGAAAAATCGAGCAACACTGCTTTTACTGAGGTATCGGTTAAAATTTTGGATAATTGGAGCAGTGCTTGAACTGTTCCATAACCAACGACACCGTAATTTTCTAGGTTGTAATTCGGGAAATTTCCTTGCAATTGAGCGATAAAAGTTTCGTCATTATTAACACCGTATCCATACGTAAAAGAACAGCCCAAGAATACGACTTTAGGTTTATCAATATTTCCTTCGTGATGATTCAATCGCCGATTATCACAGAGATGTTCTGTTTCAAATTCGATTGCATTATTCAAAATGATGGAATACTTGCCAGGATTCAAATAGATGCCCAACGAATCGTCTCCGATAAAAGCATTTTCTGGCGTGGCACTCACCACGTATGGTTTGTCCTGATAACGACGGTATCCAAGAATTAAAAGAGCCACTTCAAGGCATGTAAGTACTAGCAAAGGATAGTAAATAACCCATTTCAATACGCTCTTTAACTTTTTACCCACAATGATTCAGCTTTTATCTCGCGTCAAATTTATACAAATGTTCTTATCTTCGGCGCTTTCATTTAAGAAAGCGTTGTGAAGTTAATTTTAGGAATTTCTGCTTATTATCACGATTCTGCCGCTTGTTTAATTCGAGATGGCCACATTCTAGCCGCTGCGCAAGAAGAACGCTTTACACGTCAAAAAAATACAGCCGACTTTCCGGAAGAAGCCATTCGTTATTGTTTGCAAGCAGGAAATGTTACCTTAAAAGATTTAGATGCAATCGTTTTCTATGATAAGCCTTTTTTGAAATTCGAACGGTTGCTAGAAAATTTTTATAGCGTTGTTCCAAGAGGATTATTTGCCTTTTTAAAATTTATGCCCGAATGGAGTCAAAAGAAAATCTTTCTAAAATCGGAGATAAAGAAAGCGCTAAAAACAATAGATCCCAACCTCAAAGAACCGATTAATTTACTTTTTTCTTCCCATCATCTTTCGCATGCAGCAAGTGCTTATTATCCATCCCCATTTAATGATGCAGCTATTCTGACAATTGATGCAATAGGAGAATGGGCGACTGCTTCTATCGGCTGCGGAAAGGGTGCGAAAATTGAATTATTGAAGGAGATGCATTTTCCTGACTCTGTCGGACTTCTTTACAGTTCTTTCACCTATTTTTTAGGATTCAAAGTCAACAGTGGTGAGTATAAATTAATGGGACTTTCTCCTTATGGGAATGAAGAAAGTGAAGTCGTGAATCATTTGGTTGATGCGATAAAAAAAGAGCTTGTGACTATCTTTGATGACGGATCTATTCTGCTCAATCAAACCTATTTCAAGTATCGTTATGGTTTGCGGATGATCAGAGAGAAAAAATGGACAAAACTTTTTGGTATACCTCCCAGAAAAGCTGCGGGGAGCCTCGAACAAATTCACGCTGATCTTGCCTTGGCGATTCAGTTGGTCACGGAGGAGATTATTTTAAAAATGGCGCAAACAGCAAAGGAACTAACAGGTTCAAAAAACTTATGCTTAGCTGGAGGTGTAGCCTTAAACTCTGTCGCGAATGGAAAATTAATGGAAAGCGGTCTATTCGACGACATATGGGTTCAACCTGCTGCAGGAGATGCTGGAGGAGCATTAGGTGCTGCAATGGCTGTCTATTATCATCACCGCGATAATGTTTTGAAAGAGAAAAATGGCTCCGACACCATGCAAATGAGCTTATTGGGTCCAGAAAATAGTGACGATTCGATTCTCGAATTTTGTTCGAAAAAAGAACTAAGTCCACGCCATGTCGAAAATAACAACGAGCTCTATTCGTTTATTGCTAAGGAATTGATGAATCAACAGGTTATAGGATGGGTGAGGGGACGCATGGAGTTTGGACCAAGAGCATTGGGTGCCCGCAGTATTTTAGCTGCACCATTTGAAGGTAAAATGCAGTCGAAACTAAACCTTGCAATTAAATTTAGAGAAGATTTTAGACCTTTTGCTCCTGTCATGCTGCGAGAAGAGGCGAACCGATATTTCGATCTCTCCAGTGGTGCTCATTACATGCAGTGCGTTCGAAAAATAAAGGAGGAATATCGCATGAAGCGATCGGTAAATTATAGACAATTGAATTTTAGGTCCAAATTAAACGAGCCGAGAACCAAATTTCAAGCAATTAGTCATGTGGATTTTTCATCTCGAATACAAGTCATTGACAATGAAGACCATCCCTTATTTTATTTGCTTAATCACTTTAAATCTATTTCAGGTGAAGGCGTCTTAATTAATACAAGTTTTAACCGAAATGAAGAACCCATTGTAAACACAATCGAAGATGCTTACGCTTCTTTTCTTCACTCGGAAATGGATCTTCTTGTTGTTGGAAATTATATCTTCGCAAAAAAATAAAGCATGTGGGAAGTACTTAAAGAGCTGTGGGGATATATGCGAGAGCGAAAAAAGATTTGGCTTACACCATTGATTATTATTCTCGTGTTGATGGGAATTATTTTGATCTTTGGAATTGCGACGGGTTTAACTCCATTTATCTATCCGATCTTCTGATGAACAATAAGTTAACCATTTATTATCGAGACTTGCTTATTTCTGCACTAGCAATTAGTTTGCTCTATTGGTTTTTCCCCACTTTATGGATTTTGATCATTGGAGGATCTATTGTATTGCTCGGTTTAATTTTTTTCACGGTTCGCAAACTAAACCATCTATTTTGGGATCGTTTAACAAAGGGCATGCAATGGATTGCGCAACCTATTTTAGGTACATTAATTTTTTGTTTGATAGTCGTTCCTGTGGGACTTATGTGGCGCGTATTTAGAAAGAATATCAAAACATCAAACTCTAATTTTAGGCTTATTGATAGAGAATTAGATGAGGATTTTTTCAAAAAACAATGGTGACTCTTTTTAATCGTATTCAATTCTTCTAGTCCTATTATTTATTTATCTTCACCAAGTTAAGCGGAATAATAACTCCATGAAATTAAACCAACTTTCTTTAGCAACACGAAATGCTTTAATCTATTTTGTCCTATTCATTGTAGGATTGGGTGTTTCGAGTTATATCTTGTTTTCATACAGTGCAAAAGAAATTCTCTCCTTAACCGAAGAAAATCTCGAGCACAATGGGGAAGTGGTGTCTGTGAAATTTGAATCGTATCTCAAACAAGTTGAATCGGATCTAAATCAATTAGCTTATAGCCCCCTTTTGTCGCGCTATCTAGATGGTGCGTCACGGGGTAATTTGGATCTACTGACGGATGAATATACTGCTTTCTTAAAGAGTAAATCAACGTATTTTCAAGTGCGACTAATATCCCTGAATTCAGGGGAAGAATTAATTCGTGTCGAACGAAAAGAGTCTCGCATTTTTGCAGCCGATTTCACTGATTTGCAAAACAAAAAGGACCGCGATTATTTTTTGGAAATAAGTCAACTCAACGAAGATTCAATCTTTTTTTCGAAGATTGATTTAAATAGAGAATATAATTCTATTTCTAAACCCATTACACCTACACTTCGAATAGCAAAGCGCCTTTCCGCGGATTCATTAGGCGGTGTCATTGTAATTTTGAATGTTGATTTAAATCAACTCTTCTCTGATCTTTTAGAATCTTTGCCTAAGAATTATGAATTGCGCGTTGTCAATAATCAAGGACATTATCTCATTCACCCTGACAAGTTGAAAGAGTTTACATTCGAATATGAATTGGATCCATACTACCCGCAAGAATATGATCAAAATCCGATTGAAATTCTAAATCAAAATACGTTTTATACAACCGACAAATCCTTGGCAAAGTTTATCCGACTAAAATATAAACGTGCCGACTATGATTTAACGGCCATAATTAGTGCACGAAACGACACGGTTTTTGCCTCCTTTTATTCTTGGAGGAAAAAAGTCGTAGGCGTTTCCATTTCCATTGCACTAGTCTTTTTGGTCATGGCATTTATTTATCTTCGGAGACAAGTACGTGAGCTAAAAACAATCACGAATGAATTGATGCATTTCACGGACAGGCAAGTGCCTCAAAAATTGGCCATTGATCGTAAAGATGAAATTGGTGAATTGGCGCGTGGGTTTGAATTGATGTCTAATCGCGTATCGGAAAGCTATGCGCTTATTGAAAAGGCAAGAAATGAAGCACAATTAGCCTTTGATGAAAAGAATGAGTTTCTTGAAAACATGAGCCATGAAATTCGCAACCCTTTACAATCAATTTTAGGTACTGTTCAGATCCTAGAGCAAAATCAATTAGGCTCGCACCAAGTACCCTACATTAAGGCATTAAAATTTAGTGCAAATCAATTGCGATCACTCGTGACGGATGTATTAGATTACGGTAAAATTAAGCGGAATCAGATTGAACTTGCGCCAGAATGGATTAATCTAAATGAATTTTGCAACGATCTGATCAAAGCCTTAAAATATCAGGCAGTATCAAAAAAAATAATCCTTTCATATACGGCTTTTGATGGACTTAAAGATATAAATCATCTGGTGGACGCTACTCGTCTTTATCAGGTTTTAAATAATCTGATTATAAACGCTATTAAATTCACTCCAGTGGGTGGAAATGTGAAGTTAACCCTGAGTAAAGAAAATGAAGAGAAGATTTGTTTTGAAGTAAGTGATAATGGTCAAGGAATTGCTAATAACGAAATTCAGAAGATTTTGGATCGTTCCTATGCTTCTGATTATGTAAGTGGAGTAGGACTTGGGTTAACAATTGTTCAACGCCTTCTTACGATTTTTGGTTCTAGCCTTGAAGTGAAGTCAAAACAAGATGTGGGGAGTACTTTTAAATTTGAATTAAAATTGCTATCTCAAACGGGCGCAGCAGCGGTTGAGATAGCAGATATGACCTGTTGGAACAATGTAGGAGTGTCCCCTAAGATACTAGTTATCGAAGATGATAGCGTTCAAAACGACTGGTATCAGTTCATCTTTAAATCCTACGATTTTACGATTATTAATAGCCTGAATAAGTTGGTTCAGAATCAATTATACGATCTTATCTTAAGTGATTTGAATTTTGATAATTCAGCCATTCAACCGCCTGCTCTTGAATCAATTTTATCAAAGAATCTAAGTGCTAACGGTGAATTGATATTTGTCACAGGTGAAGAAGGTGTAAAACATATTAGTTCCTTAGTTTGGTTAAAACCCATTCAAAAAGAGGCCGTGTGGAATCAGTTAAATCGGTTATTTTGTGTGCTCAATTTTGGAAATCCTCGATTCGAAAGTTTTGAACGCGATTATGATGGACAAGATCATTTAGTGCGAAATGCACTTAAAGTCTTGGTTTCTGAATGGGAGAAGGATCAAGTGAAATTAGTTTTTGCCATCACAAATCGAGACAAGGATAAATTTGATCAAATAAATCACCGCATAATAACTTCGGTTCGTCGACTAGAACTTACCCGTTTTGAAGAATTTCTCAATACATTACAAAGCGAGATGGATGCTATTTCAGACGCGCAACTCAATTTAGAAAGTCAAAAATTAGATCGCTTATTTGATTATTTCATTGCAGAAATAAAAGCTTATTAAGAACTTATTTATTCCATTCTTTCAAGCGCTCATTTAACTGGTCTTTATGCACGGCACCAATTGGAATTTCTGTTCCTGCCACCACAACAATGTCAGACTTGAGCGCATCCAAATAGTTCAAATTAATGATATATGATTTCTGCACACGAATAAAATTTTGAGGCAATTCATACTCGAGCTTTTTTAGCGTATGCAAACTCATTACTTTCTTATCTGCAGTAAAAAAAACAACGTAATTCGCTTCAGATTTCATGTATAAAATGCTTTCGATAGCTAGAATGACAGTCGTATTACCATCTTTTAAGAAAATCTTTT
>JALQVX010000192.1 GCA_023263555.1 Crocinitomix sp. | reverse complement strand
GTGTGAAAGGTGTATTAATTCGATTTTTAGACTTTAATGAGAGTGAAACAGGTGCTGTATTGGTGAATAATTATGATTGGATGAAGAATTTCTCGTTCATTGAATTCATTCGTGATATTGGCAAGCACCTCA
The DNA here is from genome assembly GCA_023263555.1 of Crocinitomix sp. GTDB lineage: Bacteria > Bacteroidota > Bacteroidia > Flavobacteriales_D > Crocinitomicaceae > Crocinitomix. The sequence goes on along the minus strand of JALQVX010000192.1, from coordinate 5,824 downwards.
CGGTGAATTATATGAGTGCAAAGGATTCGGTGAAGACGCGGATTCAAACAGGAATTTCATTTACGGAGTTCTCTTACCAATTACTACAAGGCTATGATTTTTTGCATTTATACCGCGAAATGCGGTGTAAAATCCAAATGGGTGGCAGTGATCAATGGGGAAATATTACAACAGGTACGGAGCTCATAAGAAGAATTGGTAGCGGAGAAGGTTTTGCATTTACGTGTCCATTGATGACAAAGGCGGACGGAACGAAATTTGGAAAAACGGAGAGCGGAGCGGTTTGGTTGACAACTGATCGTACGTCGGCTTACGCTTTTTACCAGTTTTGGTTGAACGCAACGGACGAGGACGCACCAAAATACATTCGCACGTTTACATTTTTGTCAAAAGATGAAATTGAAGCGATTGAAGCAGAGCATGCAACAGATCCAGGATTAAGAACCCTTCAAAAGCGTTTAGCGCAGGAGGTAACATTGATGGTGCATGGCCAAGAAGCCTTAGAAAGTGCATTAAAAACGACGGGTATTTTATTTAATCGACAAGCGACAATTGAAGATTTTAACCAACTTACGGAACGTGAAATTTTAGATGGTTTTGAAGGTGTACCACAAGCGACTGTTAGCCGTACTGATTTTGATGCTGGATTGGGAATTATAGATGCATTAGCGGCAAAAAGTGGCTTTTTGGGTTCTAATGGTGAGGCACGAAGAGAATTGAAGCAAAACGCAATTGCTTTAAATAAAGTAAAAGTGAAAGAAGATTATGTACTTTCGGCGTCCGATTTAATTTGTGATAAATTTGTATTGCTGAGTAAAGGGAAAAAGAATAATTACTTGCTCATTGTGGAATAAGATTTGCTTTACTCAATAAGATAAACTAGAGAATTATGAAATTTATTGTTGCATGTTTAGGATTGATGATGATGGTTTCTTGCAAAACGATTGAAGTGATGCAATACGAGTATAAATCAACCACTATGTTGGGTTCTCGAACCATTACAATTACACAAGATTCGGTGGTTACGGAATATAATGGGCGCATGGAAAATACGCGCACGGCTCGCGCTACATCTTCTGAAGAATGGCTGCAATTAAAAGAAAGCATGAAAACGGTGAAGTTGGATGATATTTCGGATCTCGAATCTCCTACAAATTATAGAGCAACTGACGCGGCACCATTCGGATCAGTGATAATCACAACGAAAGACTCAAGTTATCAATCTGCTTCTTTTGATGGGTTTGATGCAAATGAGCAACTGTTGCCACTTCTGACGGTTATCAAGAAAATTTCTGAGACGCGATAGTTTATCGCGAATTTTAAGGACTTACAAGTCTGTTTTTCATGACGCGTTTATAAATGGCGTATTACAATTTATTTTAAGGTTTCTCAACCCTTTTGTTTATTGCTACGTTATTTAGCGTATGAAAACTATTTTAGCCCTATTGATCGTTTTTTTATTTGTGGTTTCATCTTGTCATAAAGAGGAAATAGAAGACCCTACATTTGTTAATCCAACGTGGGTGCAAGAATATAAGGGAGATTGGTATATTGGTGTAGAAAGTTATAGAAACTGGAACCAAGATTCAGTGATCATCTACAATGCCCCGCTTGTTATTCTAACCCTTTCAGACTCGCTTCTGAATGTTGAAGAAGATGGAACACCTTATTATTATGGAACCTACTTTCCGCATGGTGAAATGATTGAAATCGCATGGTCGTTAACAAAGATTCATTTATTATCTTATACGGATCTCGCCATGGGTTTTGGTGAAATGACCCCTGTAGGGTGGTTGGAATATACAAAATTAACGTTTCCTGAACCATTAACGAGTTTTGATAACGAATTTCAGATGATTAAACAGATTCCTCAACCGCTGGTGCTAGATTCGATCACCTATCGTGTCGATTTTGGAGGGGGACCACCACCACGAACAGGAATTCTAGTTCGATACGTTGATAATGATGGATTATACACTATTGATACCTTAAAATCGGGAAATTGGCAATGGGAGAAAAGAGTGGCACAATCAGGTGCTGTAAAAAAGTATGATTTGGAGGTAATTGGTGCGACAGATTTGTTTTATGAAGAGTTGGCTTCGGATTGGAATACAGAATATGGTTTATATATCCGATCAGAGAGCTATCCTGCTGTGTTTCTTGATAATGGATTGGTGATGAATAAAGTAGGAGCGGTCTTTCATAAATCAACGACAGACGTTACGTTCAGTACGTATGAGTTTTATAATCATCAAAAAAACGCAAGCGTTTCCCTGACAGAAATCGAGTAAGTCAACTAGCACTTCGGATTACCCGCCCACATACTTCTTAATCTCGTTCAATTTCATCAAGGCCTCAACTGGTGTTAGGGTATTGATGTCAATGCTTTGAATTTCTTCTTTTATTTGCATCAACACAGGATCGTCCAATTGAAAAAAGCTCAATTGCATGCCATCATCTGTCTCCTTGTTTTTTGCTTTTCCTTTTAAATCGCCTGAATGATTTTTTTCGAGTTGGAGCAGAATACGATCGGCGCGATCAAGCACCGCACGCGGCATTCCAGCCATTTTTGCGACATGAATTCCAAAACTGTGCGCACTTCCACCCGGAACGAGTTTGCGCATGAAAATGATCTTATTCCCCAATTCTTTTACAGAGACATTGTAATTTTTAATCCGATTAAATTGAGCCGTCATTTCGTTCAATTCGTGATAATGCGTGGCGAATAAGGTTTTCGGTTGGGCCATTCCATTTTCGTGCAGGTATTCTGTGATTGACCATGCAATAGAGATACCGTCATAGGTGCTCGTTCCTCTCCCAATTTCATCTAGGATAATCAAACTCCGCTCCGACAAATTATTCAAAATACTCGCCGTCTCGTTCATTTCTACCATAAAGGTTGATTCACCCGAAGAGATATTATCAGATGCCCCAACCCGCGTAAATACTTTGTCTACCAAACCGAGATGTGCGGATTTGGCCGGAACAAAACTTCCCATTTGCGCCATCAATGAAATGAGAGCCGTCTGTCTTAATAAAGCCGATTTACCTGACATGTTTGGACCGGTGATCATAATGATTTGTTGGTCGGCATTATTCAAGTAAACATCATTAGAAATATAGGCCTCTCCAATTGGGAGTTGTTTCTCAATAACAGGATGGCGTCCCTCTTTAATGTCGATAATCAATGAATCGTCCATTTTTGGGCAAACGTAATTATTGGCCTGAGCAACTAGCGCAAAGGCATGCAAACAATCGAGTTTAGCAAGTAAGGCTGCGTTATGCTGAATAGGACTGATGAAGTCGGCCATGGCGAGGACTAAGTCGCTCAACAAATGACTTTCTAATTGATAAATTTTATCTTCCGCACCGAGTATTTTTGTTTCGTATTCTTTTAATTCTTCCGTGATATAACGCTCGGCATTCACCAAGGTTTGTTTGCGAATCCAGTCGGCTGGAACTTTGTCCTTGTGCGAATTTCGAACCTCGATATAATAGCCAAATACATTATTGAAAGCAACGCGAATGCTCGAAATACCAGTACGTGCAATTTCCCGTTCACGCAAATCATCCAAAAAGCCTTTCCCTGTTTTTAGGATCGTTCTCAATTCATCCAATTCTGCATTAATTCCTGCGGCAATTACCTCTCCCTTGCCCACAGAGATGGCAGGTTCCTCTAGTAACTCCCTTGCGATACGTTCACGCAAATCAGCGCAGGGGTTTAGTTGTTTCCCCAAATTAGCAAGCGCTTTTGGGGCAGCATTCATACACACTTCTTTAATGGGAAGTATAGCGGTAAGCGCCCTTTTTAATTGCACAATCTCTTTCGGATTAATGCGTGTTGTAGCCACTTTAGAAACAATTCGTTCAAGGTCGCCAATTTCTGATAATTGCTCAGCCACTACTTGACGAAATTGAGGTTCAGCCAAAATATGCGAAACAATTTCGTGTCGTTCGCTAATTGGGTCGAGTTCTTTGAGGGGCAAGACCATCCATCTTCGCAGCATTCTACTTCCGGGTGGTGTAATGGTTTTATCTAAGGTGTCAATCAGTGTCACCGCACCTTCATTTTGTGAATATAACAACTCCAAATTACGAATTGTGAATCGGTCTAACCACACATATCGATCCTCTTCCAAACGAGAAATAGCCGTAATGTGTGCGAGTTTATCGTGTTGTGTTTGAGAGAGGTAATGTAAGGCAGAGCCAGCCGCAATAATCGCTAATTCTAATTCTTCTATTCCAAACCCTTTTAATGATTTCACTTCAAAGTGATTCCCTAAATTCTCACGCGCAAAATCGGCTGTGAAGACCCAATCTTCGAGCTTATAAGTGTAAAATTTATCACTAAAATGTTCGAGGTAAATTTTTTGCTTCCCCTTTTGGAAGAGAATTTCTTTGGGTTGAAAACTCTGTATTAATTTATCAATATATTCAAAGCTTCCCTCCGCAACTAAAAATTCACCTGTCGAAACGTCTATGAATGAAACGCCTGCCCGTTTACCGTCAAAATGAATAGCCGCTAAAAAATTATTTTCTGTTCCACTTAAAACTTTGTCATTGTAGGATACCCCTGGTGTTACCAATTCTGTAACTCCTCGTTTGACAATGGTTTTTGTCATCTTAGGATCTTCTAATTGATCACAAATGGCCACCCGCATTCCTGCCCGCACTAATCGCGGCAAATACGTGTCGAGTGAATGGTGGGGAAAACCCGCTAATTCAATCTCTGAAGGACTGTCTTTCCCTCGTTTTGTCAAGATAATATTGAGGATGTTCGACGCTTTGATCGCATCTTCTCCAAAAGTCTCGTAAAAATCACCTACACGAAAGAGCAATAAAGCATCCGGAAATTTTGCCTTAATTTGATTGTATTGTTTCATCAAAGGTGTTTCACCTGCTTTTTTTGCTACTTTTTTCGCCACTGATTTCGATTTTTTTAGGATAACGAATTTAACGTATTGCTTGCTTGGGACAAAGTTTGGATAGTCTGAATTATGAATAGTTGTTAACAGTTGGTTATTTAGTAATTGGTCAATAGTTGTTAGTCTGTTAGTCTGTTAGTCGGGAGTCGCAGAGTTGCTAGTCTTGGAGTCATTAGCTGTAAAGTATCAAGTACGCGATATCCTATTGTACCTAAAAAAATCAGCGAAAAATCAGCGTTTCAAAGAATCTGCGTTTATCAGCGTTCTCTTCTTGAATAGTGACTGGTAATTAGAAATTGGTGATTAGAAATTGGTCAATAGTTTTTTTAGGCAAAAGGCAAGATGCGAGAGACAGAAGTGTAAAGGAGTATATAGTATTGAGTAGACCAGGTTCCATATCCTGCAAAAATAAATCTGAGAAAATCTGTGAGTATCTGTGGTGATGAATTTAGTAATTAGTGACTGGTGATTGGTCAATAGTTTTTTACCGCGGAGGCGCAGAGGACGCTGAGTATTGACCTGTATCAAAAAACCCAAGACTAGGTCTTTAATCTTTTGTCTTTGATCTATTGTCTTTTTTAGAGTCATTAGCCATTAGAAATTGGTGATTAGTTTTTTAGGCAAAGTTCGCTAAGGTTCACGCAAAGATCGCGAAGAAAACTTGTGTGGTGATTGATTTCTTAGGCAATTGGCAAGAGGCGTGCAGATCATCAGATCATCAAATCATCAATCAATCAGGCCATCAGCTCTAGATACATCCTCGCTGCACTCGGACATTCGATCTGACGGTTTGCTTGCAACCAACTAATCGCATCATCACATCATCAACCAATCAAATCATCAACTAATCGTATCATCAAACCATCAACCAATTAAGATACTATATACTCTGTACTTTA
>JALQVX010000120.1 GCA_023263555.1 Crocinitomix sp. | reverse complement strand
TTTGATTATTTCCGTAAAGGTTTGCCCAAACGAAAGGTGAGAAAGAAAAGCGACAAGGAAAGAAAATAGGAATTTTTGCACCATTTATGAGTGAAAGATTATTGAATATTAATTTTAACAGTCTCTCCAGTTGAACTATGCAATAAATAGATGCCGCTGCTAAGAGAAGAGACATCAACCGACGAGACATTTGAATTTTGCAGGACAATTTTTCCATTTAAATCAAACAGCTGGAAAGAAATAGGTTTATTAAAATAGACCATTTCACGCGAAGGATTTGGAAAAACTGACAATGGTGTTAGAATTTTTATTTCTTCCACTGTTCCTGCTAAATCATTAGTAGCTAAAGGTGTTGGATAGGAAAAATTAGCAAAGGTATTTGATCCATTTGGATATCTGCCGTAGGAATTATCCGTGGGCGTATTTGGATAGCGGACAAAGTCCATTTCTACGCCTTGTGGGGAAATTAGCCAAACGGTATCAATGGCATTTGCCAATTTGAAACTAACATGGTTCGCTCCTTGATACGTTTCATTATCATGCCAAAATAATTTATAGTCATTTGCTGCTATGATGAATCCATTTGGAATGACCCATTCACGATCACCTCGTTTAAGCGAGGAACCAGATAAATTGACAGGGTAGGTGTTCGGATTGTATAATTCGAGCCAATCGTCGTGCTCCCCAAAATTATCTTCTAAATAAGATGAGTTTGACGGCATCAATTCATTAATACGAATGCTGAGGAATGTGGGGTCAGATTCAAATATCGCCGTATAACTCGCGTCACCATCAGGCATCCAAGTAATTGTATCATTGGTTTCACCAGTCTCCAACCATTCAACAAAGCGATATCCTGGAAGTGCCACAGCAATTAAAGGTAATGCTACACCATCAATATAATCTCCAATCCAAGGATATAAACCTGCAGATACGCCAGGTAAATTTTTATTGATAAGAATAGAGTTAACTTGAACACGTCCCATATCAACATCATTTACATTAATTGCAAGTTTGTTGGTATCTGCATAGCCCCATTTAAGCATGATGTGCTCTCTTATTTTACGTTGTCTGCGAGATGCGAATATATGTAAGAGATCAAAAAGTTCGTTCCAACGGTCTATTGAAGGTACTTCATCATATCTTTCCTCTATTGTGCTTGCAAACGAAGGGTAACGCCATCTGACTGCATTTTCATAGATCTCTGGTGTAAGCATGGAGTAGATCGAATCTATTTTTTCACTTACAACATCACTTTTAAACCACGAATTAGTCAAGTCACTCATACGATTGATGAATTTTAGTTTAAATTCATCACTCCCCAGCATTCCTCTAAAGAAACGCGAATAAGAAGAAAAAGGACCCGCTTCAATTGTTGCAGAAGCAAGGGTGTTAACCGTATAAAACGCATTCGAACAAGCTCCACCAAAAGCCCCGTCTAAATCGTAAATTGCCCATCTGAACTTCCCATTTTGTCCAGCTGGCTTTGACGGATCATAATCCCCTGTTTTTCTCCAAATATTTACATTTGAATACACCCAATCTTCGTTACTCAAAAATATTTCAGCGGCCATATAGTCGATATAGTTGTCGATATCAATTCGATCTGCCACATAGCTGTAGTTTGCAGGATCATTCATATCGTTCACATCAACAAAGCCCTCTAGATTTTTCATTTTCGCACTGTCAATTGGACTTCCATTTCCTTGAATGTCATATTCTTGATCCAATAATGTTATATCGTTATCATCAATACCATACAGATTTTGGAAAAAATAATTATCCAATCGCTCTTTTAGTGAATGAATGCCCCAATACTCGCCATTAATAAATACAATGACATGTCTAAAATGCTGCTGTTCCACATTTAGACCTTTTGTAAGCATATTTCCTAAGTCGTCACGCGGAAAACAATCGGGTCTATGTCCACCGGCCTTGAGAAGAACACGTTTAAATTTATCCAATTCAGTATCATCAAAAAATGGATATTTAAAATTCGTAACATCACCAGTCTCGGCATAAATTCGAAATGATTTTTTAGGTGCGTGTCGACTTCCGCCCCCGTGTATGCGCGTTCTGCAATCTTGCGCAAATCCTAGCGTTCCATCTAAATTAAAATATTCGAGACTCATTATGCGTTCCCAATCTGATCCCTTTTGTTCGTAATTTCCTTCTTCATGATCACCATAAACATAAATCCCAGATTCATCTGAAAATAAATCGTCATAATCCATAGTTACGGAAACGATCGGAAAGGAGTATCTTGCCGCTCCTTCAGGGTCAATAATAAATGTTTGTGTTACTGTTTGACTTGGAGCAAATCCCGGTTTGAACGCTTTAAATCGGATTACGTTTATTTTATAGCCGTTAGCATAAGGCGGAACCCAACCTCTAGTGGCTGCTCTTGCAGGACTATAGCTACCAAAGGGATAAATAAGTGATGGATTGGTTGGAATTGAAGAAATGACATCCAATTCTCCATCTCGATTTTCCAATGTTATCGGTCCAGAATAGAGAAAATCAGCTACCGTTGGTTCATCACCATTTAAGGTGTAAAAAATTGAAACGCCAGGTGTCTCATGAGAGAGTTCCAACTCGATAGCAGATGTATAGGCACCTGCCTCTTGATTGGATAATGGTAATGATAATACTTGTGCTTTAACAAATGTTGAAAGCGTTATTACCAAAATCGAGAAGAATAATTTTTTATTCATAATCAATAGTACTTTGTCTAATTTTTTGAGATTAAATTTTTAGTCGACATTATCGATTTAATATCGAAAAGGAAATTTTCATCCTCTTCCACCTTATTGCCTATTACAACGAGATCTGCCCCTGCCCCTAAAGCCTCATTTATTTGATCAATGGTTTTAATTCCTCCACCCACAATGACGGGTAAAGAAGTCTGTTGCTTAACTGCCGCGATCATTTTTGAACTTACCGGATTTTTGGCACCACTGCCAGCATCTAAGAAAAGTGCCTTTAATCCTAGCATTTCTCCGGCAATAGCAGTGTTTACAGCAATTGATGTTTGATCCTCAGGAATCGGTGTTGTTTGGCTAACGTATGCAACAGAGGAGGTTTTTCCGCCGTCTATTAAGAGATAACCTGTAGGAATCGTTTCTATGTTTAACCGTTTGATGATGGGGGCAGACTCAACTTGATGTCCAATTAAATAGTCTGGATTGCGACCAGAAATTAAGGACAAGAAGAGGATGCCATCCGCTAAGCCACTTACCTGATTCGAAGAGCCTGGAAAGAGTAAAACAGGAATTTTTACCTCTTCCTTCACAATTCGAATGCAGTTTTCAAAATCTTCACTACTCACAGTGCTACCGCCAATAAAGATGAAATCAGGACTTAAGATTTTTACCTTTTTTAAAAGTGGTTCTAAGTCATTACGAGAATTCATTTTATCGGGATCAACTAAAATAGCTACCTTCTTGCGATTATCATTCAGTATGTCGTATAACCTTTTCAATTTACAAGAAGCTAATTTTTCGTGAAAGCAAGTGACCTGTTTCGTTCGATAAATTCACGAGGAATATTCCACTTCCCAATTCGTTTTTAGATAGTGTTAGTTGACCATTCCAATTAGGAATATTCAAAAGTGTTTTACCAGTTAGATCGCTTACAGTTAAATTAATTTCGTGATCAAGATCATTATCCAGAGCGCATTTAATCGTTATATGGTCCGCAGATGGGTTAGGGTAGGTGTTGAAATTTAATGCTGACAATAACTCTTCATTAAGAGAAACCGTTGGAGCAAAGGCCCATAAATCTTTAAAATTTGTTCCATCTGTGCCACCAGCGACATACGCAATATGCTCAATCACAAAGGTGACAGGGTATCTTCGTTTTGCACCCTCGAAATCTTCAATTTGGGTCCAAGTATCAGTTGAAGCGTCGTATTCCCAAATATCACCAAAGTCGATACTAAAATTATCACTTCCTAAACCGATATATCCTTTTCCGTCAATAGCGAAACCCATTGCATCTTGCCTAACCGACCCACCTACATTCGCCTTCGCTTCCCATGTGTCTGTGGCAGGATCATACATATAAAAGTCACTTACAGCATCACCTTCGATATGACCAGTTCCAACATAGGCTTTATTATCAAGAACGAAATTAACTGCAGCACTTCGTTGTTCACCAATAAAGTCAGCAATTGGTGTCCAAGCGTCTAGAGACGGATCATATGAATAAAAATCAAAATGATATCCATCAAGTGATTGCCCTAATCCATAATACCCAATTCCGTTAATTGCAAAGGCCGTTCCACCTCTTCTTGGTTCTCCAGGCATATCGCTTATTTGAATCCAAGTGTTCACTTCAGGGACGTATTTCCAAAAATCTGAGTTATAATCAGAATTTTCGTCTTCACCGCAACCCACATAGGCCACGTTATCAATTACAAATGCACTTGAATGGTAACGGAGACCTCCGCCAAAATCGGCAATCTGAGTCCAAGAGTTAGTAGCAGGATCATATTCCCAATAGTCTTTGTAGTTTATAACTGTTCCTGAATTAATATGACCTCCACCATAATATCCTTTGTTTCCAATAGAAAACCCGGTACATCTGTGTCGTGCATCTCCTCCAACATTAGTTTTTTGATACCACGAGCGTGAGATGGCTAGCGTGAACTGGGGGAGCAGTATTAGTGTGTAGATTGTTAGCGCAATTCTTCGCATAAATGAATAAAAGTTCTATTCGTTATATTTAGACGTGTTTTAAAGTAAATGGTTGGTTATGTGTGTACATAAAAGTAAAAATAGCAATTATTTTGGAATCAGTCCAAAAGGCAATACGTTAAAATATAGGAGTCAAAAGTCATCCGTTCGAATGTGAGGTGTTTTTTCGAAAAACTGAGTTCCACTTCAACTCGGTTTGTTTTTTCGATTTCGAGTACACAAATATCTTCTTTAAAGCGTAATCCGGGAATGTTAACTAGTTTATAAACAGCTTCTTTTATGCTCCAAATTGTAGTTAAAAGTTGATGGTTTGATAGGTCAAAATGTGCGTGCTCATAAGGTGAAATAAATTTAGATGCAATACGGAATATTTTATCGTTGAAGTGTTCAATGTCTAAGCCAATTTCGCAATCTTTCGAATAGGCAATGGCGATTTTATTCTTGGAGTGGGAGATGCTGATATGACCTTTTGAGATGTATGGTTTTCCACTTGGTAAATATGAAATAGGCATATTAATGTTAAAATGCGACCACAATAAACGGGTGTAAAAATATTCAAGCTTGCGCTTGGATGATATAAATCCATGGTATTTCTGCCGTTCTTCTTCGCTTAAGTAACGCAAATCCAAATCGTCTGGATTTGAGTCGTCATAGCTTAATAGCTTGATTTTTAAATCATCATTCTCAACAATATTGGTCGTTCGAAAATTCAATGCTTTTAGTTTAAATAGTGCAAATTAGAAACATGTTTTGTACTTTTGCACTATCATTTAAAGAAAAATAAACAAAATGAGTAATACACAAGAAAAATTGAAGTACAAAGTTAAGGATATAAGTCTTGCAGATTGGGGTAGAAAAGAAATTCGTTTAGCCGAAGCTGAAATGCCAGGTTTAATGTCTTTGAGAGAAGAGTTTGGAACATCTAAGCCATTGGCGGGAGCGAGAATTGCAGGGTGTCTTCATATGACTATCCAAACTGCTGTGTTAATTGAAACACTTGTAGATTTAGGTGCAGAGGTGACATGGTCATCTTGTAATATCTTCTCTACTCAAGATCAAGCAGCAGCAGCAATCGCTGCATCAGGTGTTCCTGTTTTTGCATGGAAAGGAATGAATGAGGAAGAATTTGATTGGTGTATCGAACAAACATTATTTGCATTTGAAGGTGGTAAACCTCTAAATATGATTCTTGATGATGGCGGTGATTTAACAAATATGGTTTTTGATCGTTATCCTGAATTGACTGCTGATATCAAAGGATTGTCTGAAGAGACGACTACGGGTGTTCACCGTTTGTACGAACGTGTTAAAAATGGTACCTTAGTAATGCCTGCTATTAACGTAAATGATTCTGTAACTAAGTCAAAATTTGACAATAAATACGGATGTAACGAATCATTGGTTGATGCGATTCGTCGTGCAACGGACACAATGATGGCCGGTAAG
>JALQVX010000127.1 GCA_023263555.1 Crocinitomix sp. | reverse complement strand
TTTTCTTCTATTCATTCCGCCTTGCTTCTGATAAGCAGAAGAGCGAACGGCCATGGATGAACCCACTGTATGAAAAGCGTAAGGCAAACCACAAAATTTGAGTGCTTGATTATAATAGCGTAGGTGCAATTCATACCCAATGATTCCTTGATAAACTTGTGCATCAAACTCATTACCAGTTAATGGATGTTCATAATGAATGCTGCACCCCGGAGATCTTGGATGACGATTAAAATGGGCTTCTATTTCAACGAGATAATTGGTGTCACATTTTGAGTCCGCATCAAAACAGGCAATAATTCCGTCCGTATTGATTTGTTCAAATCGATAAACGGCTTCATCCATACCTATTTTACGAGCAAACCCTACTCCTGCATGTTTTTTAGGTAGATTATTAGTGAAAATTTGATGAACAGAAAAATTTGCTTTTTGATTTTTAGCCGTCCAATCCTTGACTTCAAGATACGTTTCTTCGTTCTGTGCTTTAATTTGATCAGAAGCATCTTCACTCGCATTAATAACCACGATTATCTCTAAAGCACATTTTGGGTCATCCGCATGGAAAAGATCTTCTAGCGAAGCAATTAGATTCGTTTCATTATAACAAGGAATAACCAAGATTAATCCCAATTCTTGATGGGGTGCCACATCAATAAAAGGACCTTGAAATCCAAATCGTTGCAGGTAAAAATTCATCTTATGGAGCGATTCGGAAGTTGCTCCACGTCTTGTCATTATTTTGATAACAAATGCGATCGTGTAAGCGTCCCAAACGACCTTGCCAAAATTCAAAATAAACTGGTTTTACTAATAAACCACCCCAATGCGGTGGACGAGGAACTTTCGTTGGGAATTTTTCTTCGAAATAAGCAACACGATCTTCTAAACTTTGACGATCTGGAATTTGTTGACTTTGTTCTGAGGCCCATGCACCAATTTGACTCATTCTTGGGCGAGCATCAAAATAATCATCCGAAATAAGCGGATCAATTTTCTCAATCGTTCCTTCTATTCTTACTTGCCTTTCGCAACAATCCCAATAAAAAAGCAATGCAGCATTTGGATTTTCGGTGATTTCGGAACCTTTGCGACTTAGATAATTGGTGTAGATCACAAATCCTTCCTCGACAAGTTCACGCATGTAAACGATACGAGAAGAAGGCTTGGCATCTAACGTTGCTGTTGTGAGTACAACAGCATGTGGTTCGGGACAATTTTTTTCATGCGCTTCCTGATACCATGTGCTGAACATTTTCATAGGATCATCAAATTGCACATCTTTTAATTCTCCTTTCAAAAAATCGGTTCGTTCGAGGTGCTTTTTTTTGATTTCCTTCATGTTCTACTTATGCTTCGTCATCATTCTCTTCTTCCTCTTCCTCCATTTCCTCTTCTTCATCATCTTCAAAATCACTTGCATTGAAAGCAACATTGATATTTGGAGAGTTTATTTCTTCTTCTTCTTCTTCCGAAGCATTTGATTTCGCATAAGCCTCCTCATCAATATCATTTGCAGCATAAGGAAAAATCTCAACAATTGGGGTAAGGCTGATCATAGGGATTTCGTAAGAAACCATCAAACCTTTTAAACTCTCTTCAATTCGCTCGTAAGCTTCTTTCAAATTATGCGCCGAAACGAGGAAGTTATTATTTACTTTTTTCTCTTTCCCATTATCATCTTCTGTGATGTAGGATACTTTACATTTATACCATACGTCAGCATCATCATAATGAAAGATATCGGCAAATTCAGTTTTTGAAATGGATGTCACTAGGAATTCACCGCGAACAAATTCACCTACTTCTTGATAAATTCGTGCTTCAGCATCTGTAAAAGATAATGAATTAACCAGATAGGGCTCTGTCACCCGTTTTAAGGTTCCATCTTGATATTCTTTCGTGAATTTTACTTTAACTGTATACCAACTATTCATGCGTCTTTTTTATTTGTACAAAAATAACTTTTTAATTGTGATTTTGACGCAAATTCAGCCGATTTATTTGCTCTATTTGATTGATTAAAAAGAAGGGATAACACCTACAATCTTTATAAGAAATCGTACATCTCACCTTGCCACCAAACACTGAATGCTGATCGACTATATTTAAGCATAATTGTACTGCCCTGCAATCGAAACGCTTCGACAGGTTGACGTGTAATTTCAACCTCTTTTCCTCTAACAAAAGCACTTACTCCACCCCATTTATTCGTATAAGCCATTATGCCTCCATCAATTTGACGATTCGTAACCACATCATTATAAATGCGATAAACCTCTTCGTTGTACCAAATTTTAGTGATTCCTACATCATTAAAAACAACCAAACTATCCGAGACATTAATATTTTGCAAATCATATCCCAATTCGGTCTTTCGCTCCTCTCTGTATACACGGTGAACACCACTTGCATCTTTATAATAAACGAAATTATTCCCACAAGCATAATCGAGACAATGTTGTGGTTCGGCGTCAAGAATATACCCATTATCAAAGACGGTAAAAGTACCATTAACGGGATCATTAAAAGCAGCTACATCTTGTCCACAAGCAAAATTTAGTGGTTGATTCGTACTTAAAATATCGTAAAAATCACCATGCCAAAACAAAGAAGCGTTTCCAGTATTATCTCTATACACAAAAAGATTGGCTCCTACATCAGCGGCGCTGAATGGATAGTCTCCCACAACCATTGCGACTTGTTTTACTTCATCTTGGTAATAGTACTTCACATACCCCCCAATTAAATCTTGAAAAACGACAAGACTATCTCCGTATGCAAAATTAGTCGAGTTAGACGTAAGAATATGTTTAATTCCCTGATCGAAGACACGAATCACACCGGCAGTGCGCATGATCAATAAATTGTCGGTTACAAGCAATTCATTATAGGTTTGTCCCATCATTATTTTTTCGCCCTGATAATCGACATAAATATCACCTTTTGAATCGACAAAGCAAACATAGGTGTTGCCTATAAACAGGTTACCTATTTGCTGATAATATATTTGAGAAAATACGCCCGCATTAAATTGATACAACCGATTATTGACATCCA
>JALQVX010000121.1 GCA_023263555.1 Crocinitomix sp. | reverse complement strand
CATTACTTGGTATGCTTGAACAGGCTCATTCATTGTGAAACTTAACATTGAACTAGTCGGATTCGGATAAACGCTAATGGCCTCAGAAGCAGACTCGATTGATTCTGTGCTAAGGTAAGCAGAACCGATAACCACAGTTCCTAAAGCAGCTTCGTCAGCAGGATTTGCATTTACCCCTTTTACGATAAAGCCATATTGAACGATTAAACCTGGCGCTAATTCAGCTCCTGTTGCAGAAATAGAAAATGTTCCTGAAACTGGTAATTCAACAACTTTTGTTCCTCCAAATGCATCACTGTATCCAGCAGCCGGATCCAAGGCCTTAATAAAGAAGGAAGCTGTATAACCGTCTGCTAAGGTATTTTCAACAACCGTTCCTTCAAATGTTAAATCAACTCCGTTATACGTGTCTCCTGGCTCAACATAAGTCGAAGCTTCAAGATCCTTGTTTCCTTCGCCTGTGTCCGCATTTACCCAAAATGGATCTGTTGGATTATCTCCATAGGTATTGAAGTTAGGATGCAAAATAACGGTGTTTTCTGAAGCGTTAAGCTCTGTTTTCAACATAGAAACTTCCCAAGCTGACCCGAATTCATATCCTCCACCATCTGCTGGCAAAGCAAATACATTCATGTAACCAACCCAAGCATCAGATGCGCTGCAGTCTACAACGTTTTGTGCTACCACTGCCGAAGATGAAAGAATCAATGCGGCAACGAATGTGTAAATTTTTTTCATAATTCAATTTTTTTTGTTTAATAAGTTAAATATAGTAAAAAATACAATAAGACAAGAATTAGTTATAGTATTTTTTACGTTAAGGTGATTAATTTAATACTAATAAACAAGTTAACGGCTAATTTGTTCGCAAGATGAAGAGAAAAATAAATAATACAGCACAAGAGAAGTGCTCAATACATCTTAAAGCTGTAATGATTTTCCGCCACTAATTTTTCATAGGTGATTTCATCAAAAGAGAAAAGTGAAGCAGGTCTGTGCTTGACATTCTTTTGTTTTTCGCTATGGGAAATAAGCGGAATAGATTTTATTTTTTTTCGGAAATTTGCCTTATCCATTTCCGTGTCAAAAGCATATTCGTATAAACGTTGCATTTCACTCAGCGTAAATTTTTCAGGGAGCATATCAAAACAGACAGGTTCAATAGCTAATTTTTGTTTGAGTAGACTATATGTTGAATTCAGAATAAGATTATGATCGAAAGCCATTTCGGGTAGCTCGTGAATAGGAATCCATTTCACTTCCTTAGCCCATGAAGCGGCTTGGATATGAAAATCATCAATACGAAGCAATGCAAAATACGCACACGTAATGACTCGTCCTTGCGGGTGTCGGTTCGGATTTCCAAACGTTTCAGCCTGATGCAAATCAATGTCGGTCAAATTCGTTAATTCAAATAGTATGCGTTTTGCTGAATCTAACAAATCCTCATCTGGATAAACCAAATCACCTGGAATTGCCCATTTTCCCTTGAACGGTTCAACGTCTCGATTAACAGAAAGCATATTGATTTGACCATCCTTATAGCCAAAAATAACGCAATCCGAAGAGAACGAATACGTAAAAAAACGATCAAAATTAATCTTATACATACCTATTTAACTTGAAATGTTGCCGACAAACCTCCTATCAGCGCCTTAAACTCACCTGACTCGAACATCCAATATCCTTTATTGTCTGCAAATTTAACATCTTCAATCAAAATCACAAACTCAACGCGTTGCGTTTCATGTGACTTTAATTCAATCTTTTTGAATCCTTTCAAACGTTTACCCGCAGGAACCATAGAAGCGACGATATCAGAAAGATACAACTGCACAACTTCTTTACCTTTTCGGTCGCTCGTATTTGTAACATCTACAGCAATGATAATCGAATCATTCTCCATCAATACAGATTTACTGATTTCCAAATTAGAATAGGTAAATGTGCTATAGCTTAAACCATAGCCAAAATCCCATTGAGGGTCATAGGCATTAAATCCATTCGATTTATGTCTGTCATCACTTTTTGGATGATCGTAAAATTCAATTACCCCGTCATATTTTGGATAAGTATACGGTAGTTTTCCACTTGGATTCTCCTCACCATAAAGCAATTTCACCAAAGCTGTCCCCCCATAATCCCCTGGTAGATAGGTTTGAAAAATAGCCGTGGCACCCGACACTATTTCGTTAACAATACGAGGACGCGCCTCGACTAAAACCAAAACAACCGGCTTCCCACTTTCATAGGCCATCTTTGCCAGTTCCAATTGAGCAGGCAATAAATTGAGTGAGCGAATATCTCCTGGTTTTTCAGTAGACGGCAATTCGCCCAAACACAAGAGTATTATATCCGATTGCTCTGCTTTTGTTTTAAAATCTGCTTGATTCACCAATCGACACGCTTCAAAATCATTTTCCAAAAAGAGTTCTGCTCCCTCTGCATAAAGGCAGTTATCACTTCCAACCTTTGCCTGAACGGCTTGTAAAATAGTTTTACACCCCTTGGTATTATAAGTCGTATCGACACCTTGCCATGTATGCGTCCACGCCCCATTTAAATACGTTAAATTATTCGAAGTTGGCCCTGCTACAAGAATTTTTTCACTCCCTTTTAAAGGCAAAAGCTGATCCTCATTTTTCAATAAAGTAATTGATTCGAGTGCTGCATTTAAAGCAGACTCCTTAAAAGCAGTAGATCCGAAATTAGGATAGCTTTTTGCTTGATTCATCTCTTTGTCAAACAATCCTGTGGCCATTTTTACCCGCAATATTCTGCGGACTGCATCATTCAACCGCTCCATTGAAATCTTCTCCTCTTCAACGGCTTGCTTCATTAATTTACAATACGTTTTGTAATGTGGCGCACTCGGTACCATACTCATATCTACCCCTGCGTTAAAACCTTTAACTACCGCATCTAGAGGAGAGGATGCAACTTGATGAACTGTTTCCAAAAAAATAAAATCTTCCCAATCTGATACAGCAAAGCCTAGAAAACCCCACTCTTCTTTCAATACCTCGGTTAAAAGGTGGTAATTTATATGTCCAGGAATACCGTTGACATCTCCACTATTTACCATAACAGTCATAGCCCCCTTGTCAACTGCTGTTTTAAAGGGAACTAAAAATAATTCAGTCATGTATTTTTCAGGAATCCATGCAGAGGTTCTGTCGCGTCCAGAATTAGAAGCACTGTAGCCAACAAAATGCTTAAGGCAAGCCGCAACATGTTCATTATCCATTTTACCTTCTCCTTGATATCCACAAACAATGGCTTTCCCCATTTCTGCGGCTAAATAAGGATCTTCCCCCAAGGTTTCAAAAAAACGAGACCATAAAGGTTGGCGGGCAAGATCTAGTACGGGAGAAAAATTCCAAGGAATACCCGACGCACGTGTTTCATAGGCTGTAATATGACCAAACTGGTTGGCCAACGAAGGATTCCATGTGGCAGCCAATCCGATTTCTTGTGGAAAGAGTGTACCCCCAACCGTATAATTCACGCCATGAATGGCATCAATTCCATAAAGAATCGGAGCTTTTGTTTGCTCGCTTTTGTAGTATTGATGAACAGCCTTCATGACAACCGACCATTGCTCAAGTGATAAGGTGTGACTTCCTACATTCAAAATTGAACCGACGTGATAAGTCATAATCGCCTCATCCAATTTTGACTGATCAATTTGAATGGGTTCGATTACTTGATCTTTTGCATCTCGCTTTAGAAACGCATCCAATGTAATTTGACAGGTCTCACCAATCTTTTCTTCGACAGACATCTGCTGAAGAATCGCTTCAATTTTTGTCTCTCGATCACTATTTAAAACGTGAAAATTTTCTTGTGTATGCGAATGAAAAGGATGAATAAACATCGCAAAAACAAGAATTAGGCACCTGCTATTCTTCATAAAATGAATCTTGATTAAAAGCTAAATTTAGGAATTATTGTCAATTTAACAATAAGTAATTTGATTTTTTGTTTTACCGAGCAAGAGCAAGTTCAACAGAGAAAGGATCAATATTCTTTTATGTTATTGTACTTTCTACAATTATTATATTATATTCGCATCATGCTATGTTAACATCAGTGAGATAGTTAATTATTCAAACTGACGTATTATATTAGCCCACGACCAAATTAAAGAACCATGAAAGAAGCCATTAAAACGAATTATCCAGCACTAATTACATTAACCACCGTTTTTTTCTTTTGGGGGTTTGTTGCGGCATCAAACGATATTCTCATTCCTGTTTTCAAGGAAGAACTTGATTTAGCACAATGGCAATCACAAATGATTTCGTTTGCATTTTATGCTGCTTACTTTATCGGTGCCATTCTGTATATCATTATTTCGGCAGTGATGAAAAAGGATATTCTATTGCGTTTCGGTTACAAAAAGGGAATCGCTATTGGTCTTATCATTTCTGCCCTTGGAACGCTTCTCTTTATTCCTGCCGCAACCTATGAATCATTCACGTTGATGATTACAGGACTCTTTGTGGTCGGACTCGGTTTTTCACTTCAACAAACAGCTGCTAATCCCCTCGTTATTTCACTCGGAGACCCAACTAAAGGATCACAACGACTAAGTTTAGCGGGTGGTGTTAATAATTTAGGCACGACAATCGGCCCAGTACTAATTGCGTTAGCAATCTTTGGTCAATCAGACGCAGCTGCAGTAGATGTTAGTATTGACAGCATCCGTATACCTTATTTAATTCTTGGACTCGCTTTTATTCTTGTCGCCATTTTGATTTACACTTCAAAAATTCCAAATCACCTTCAAACGGAAGAGGAGACTGCCACTGATAATGTGACAGAAACTGCAACAGCTGTGCCGTCAAAAAAAGGATTTTTAGATTTTCCACAATTGTATTTGGGGATGATTGCCATCTTCGTTTATGTAGGTGTTGAAGTGGCTACCGCGGGTAACTTAGGTGAATACCTTAAAGTCGAATACGGCATGTCTTCAAGCGATATCACCCCATACGTTTCTCTCTATTGGGCTAGTTTAATGATCGGTAGATGGACCTCAGCGGCTGGAATTTTCTCTAAATCAAAAATGGGAAAATTAATCTTACGCATTCTCCTTCCTTACGGCGCTTTTGGGGTTTTTATCTTAATCAATAGTATAGGAAATAATGACTTAACACCCATTTATTACTATGGTTTTGTTATTTCCATTATCATTTTAGCAGAATATTTAAGCAAAGGCAATCCTGGTAAACAATTGGGCCTATTTTCAGCCTTGGGAATTGTGGCCTTATTAATTGGTATGTTCTCCAACGGCATTATTGGCATTTATGCCATTGTAAGTGTAGGATTATTTGCGAGTACATTATGGCCATGTATATTTACACTCGCGCTTGGTGGATTAGGTAATTATACAGGAAAGGGCTCAGGCTATCTGATCATGATGATTTTAGGAGGGGGTATTATTTCACTTGCCCAAGGCTTTATTGCAGAACTAAGTGGGGTAGGAATTCGATTGAGTTTCTTTGTAGGTGTTGCTTGCTTTGCTTACCTTCTTTTCTACGCAATTCGATCACAAAGCATTCTAAACAAACAAGGTGTAAAAATTGCCGACTAAGGCGTAAACACCTTAGTCGAGCAAATGAATATGTTGCGCTAAATCAACCAATTTATTGGAATACCCCACTTCATTATCATACCAAGCAATAAGCTTGAAGAAAGTTGAATTCAATTCGATTCCTGCACCAGCGTCAAAAATGCACGTATGTTTATCACCGACAAAATCTTGTGACACCACTTCGTCTTCGGTATAAGATAACACGCCTTTTAAGGAACCTTCGGATGCTTCGCGAAAAGCGATCTTAATCGCTTCATAAGAGGTAGCACGATTCAATTTTACAGTCAAATCCACAACGGAAACATCTGTTGTCGGTACACGAAATGCCATTCCTGTTAATTTGCCTGCTAGATTTGGAATGACCTTACCCACCGCTTTGGCAGCTCCTGTTGAAGAAGGAATGATATTGGACATAGCCGAGCGACCCATTCTAAAGTTTTTTCGAGATGGTGAATCTACGGTAAATTGAGTTGAAGTAGAGGCATGGACCGTAGTCATCAAGGCTTCCGCAATACCAAAATGGTCATCAAGAACCTTCGCCAAAGGCGCTAAACAATTGGTTGTACAAGAGGCATTTGACACAATTAAATCACTACTCTTTGCTTCAGTATGATTCACACCCATCACAAACATGGGAGCATCAGCACTTGGGGCGGAAATCACAACTTTCTTCGCTCCAGCCTTCAAATGTGCTTCAGCCTGTTGCAGAGTCGTAAAGATACCTGTACAATCTGCCACTACATCCACCTCGACAACACCCCAATTTATGAGAGATGGATCGCGCTCTGCTGTTACTCGAATGCGTTTCCCATCTATCACTAAAAATCCATCTTCAACCGATACATTTCCTTCATATCTGCCATGAACAGAATCATATTCAAATAAATATGCCAAATGAGCCGGGTCTAATAAATCATTTATTGCGACCACTTCAACATCTTCCCTTTGCATGATCGCGCGCAAAACAATGCGCCCTATGCGTCCAAAACCATTAATTCCTATTTTCATTTTTATCTTTTTAAATTATTAAATAATCTTCTTGTGACCATCATTGCGCTCAATTCGCTAAACTTGCTTTCAACGCATCAATTACTTTCACCTCCGTCACATCTATCCCCTTTTTTTCAGCGATAAAAAAGGACATCCAATCCACTAAATGTATCGCATACAATGTCTGTTCAACCAAATTACTGCCTTTCATTTGTATAGAAAACACCGCATCCGTTTTAGATCGAATCACATTTTCAGTAAAAGCAAGGCGACTGCTATTTCTCTCAAATTCAAGATCACTTCTAAACAGGATCGCAAATATTGAATCGGGCCCTTTTGCCCAGCCCACTATTTCATTGTGATTCATTTCAGGTATTACATTGTAAAAGGCCAACTCTTTCCCGTTTTCATTAATTTGCTGACATGCTCTCAAGGTAACAGGATAAAACTGTTCTTCCGCATAAAAAAGAAAATGTTTATTCAAACTTAAATTAAGTACTTCTAAGGCATGCTTTTTAATTGCGAGTTGCTCTTGCGCAATAAGTTTGGCTGCCGAAAAGATAGAAGAAAGAAGACGACCATCACTGATCTTGAATTGATCTATCAATCCTGCCAATTGTACAAGTGGATAGGCCAAGGCTGCTCTAGGAGGTAAGCCTCCCGGAATGAGAATGACGGGAAATTCAAATTCCTTCCCTAGCTCTTCCATTCTTCCGCCACTTGTTACTGCAATAAGTTGCGCATTTAAAGCAATTGCTTCTTGCAAAGCGGAAAGCGTTTCCTCTGTATTACCCGAATAAGAACAGGTAATAACAAGTGTATCTTCATTCACAAAGGCTGGTAAATGATAATTATGACAAACATTTACAGGAATTTTCGCTTGAGGCGCCAACCACTGCTTAATGATTTCCCCTCCTATTCCCGATCCGCCTAAACCACAAATTACGAGATTGGTAAATGGTCTTTTAAGTGTGATCTTCTGGTTCTTGGCTATCGCAATACTCTCATTGAGCTGGGTTGGAAAATGTTTTATAAGTTGTTCCATACGAATCTATTAATTAGCTATATCTTCTTAGTGTCAATTTAACACTAAGTTAGAAATTTTAATTGATCCAACAACATATGGGACTGTTAAAAAATCAGTATGAAATAAAAAAACATGTTCCTACAATAGAAACGTGTTTAATAAAACTAGAATAAAACAGAATAATTACTGAAGCGAAAGGTGATAGTCCACCAGTGCTTTTAGCGGTTTACGAATAATCGTCCCCATATTAATGCCTTCGCTGTCGCACACCTTTTTTAATTCATCTTGCAAGAGACATGCCATTGATCCAACAAAGTTCACCTCAACATCTTTATAATTATCATAACATTTGACATGAATATCGATAAACTTTCGAATTCCCTCTTCAATGACCTCTTGGCAGTATCTCAAATTTTTATGACGAATCAAGATGGGCATAAATGAGGCAATATAGACATTGGCATCAGGCAACATATAGACGTGTTCGATAATCACTTCCTTATTTAACCCTAAATCGTCCAATTCTTCTGCCATCACCTGCGGTAAACGTTGGTAAAGAAAATCAGATAAAATGCGTTTCCCAAAATAACTTCCTGAACCCTCATCCCCAAGTATATGTCCCAAGGCAGGAACAGCTTCGATTATTTTCTTGCCGTCGAAATAACACGAATTGGATCCCGTACCCAGTATACACGCAATCTCGGGATTTCCGCCATAACAGGCATACGCAGATGCCTTAAGATCATGGTCTACTTTTACTACAGCCTTCGTGAAATAAGCTGATAATGCCGATTTCACAACAGCATTTAATTCAGGAATCGAACAACCAGCGCCGTAGAAATAAAGTTGAGAAACTTCATTCTTAATTAAATTCAAGTCATAATTCCCATTTAATTCATTCAAAATATCTTCCTTACTATGGAAATAGGGATTGAATCCCTTTGTGACAAAAATTGTTTCCTGTTCATTATCAACCAGCATCCAATCAGCTTTGGTTGAGCCACTTTCTACTACTAAAAGCATATTCTCTTCGTTTAAATTACTAAGTGTCATTAAGACGTTTTGCTAAAATACATATTTCTTTTTTTATATTTGACTATGAAACATAATAATCAGCGAAAACTCAATACAGGCATCTCGGTGGATTGTGTAATATTCGGTTTTGATCTTGAAGAATTGAAAGTTTTATTGATCCAGAGAAAAACAGCACAGAAGGCACCAGACAGCCGATTTTCGCTGCCGGGTGACCTAATTTACAATGATGAAACACTTGATGAAGCTGCGATACGTGTCCTAAAAGAGTTAACGGGACTTGAAAATATCTACTTAGAGCAATTGGGAGCGTTCAGTGCTTTGGATCGACTTTCGAAGATTGAAGACAAGATATGGCTCGAATCGATACGAGAACAACCGAACGAACGTGTAATCACCATTGCTTATTTTGCCCTCGTAAACCTCAATAGTTTCCATCCCTCTCCTGCAAATTTCGCAACCTCGGCAAGTTGGCGGCCAATTCAAAACGTAACTTCTCTTGCCTTTGATCACCATGAAATTTTTGAAAGCGCCCATCAACAACTAAAGGCAAAACTTCAGACACAACCCATAGGGTTTAATTTATTACCCGATAAATTTACGCTCTCACAGTTACATAAATTATATGAGGCGATTGTAGGAAAAGAGTTAGATAAGCGAAATTTTAGACGAAAAATGATTAAATTAGATATAGTTAAAAAACTAGAAGAAAAACAAGTTGGCGTGCCACACAAACCATCTAATTTTTACGAATTCAACCAAAAAAATTATCAAAAATTACTCAAAGAAGGCTTCGATAATTTCGGATTTTAATAAATAATCACATTTACTTAGTGTATTATTGACATAAAGACCTTATCTTCGTTAAAACAGAGTCTTTGAACTAATCTAAAAACATGGGAGACAGACAAATCAAGCCCTTTTATGCCGTTATCTTTGGCGGTGATGGCGACCTGGCAATGCGAAAAATAATTCCTGCCTTTTATCACCGTTTTGTAGATGGACAACTTACTATGCCATTTAAAATCTTATGTATCTCTAGGAGATTAACAGATGAGCAGGCCTTTAAGTCGAACCTGGTAG
>JALQVX010000060.1 GCA_023263555.1 Crocinitomix sp. | reverse complement strand
TTCAATAAAGTATTGTGAGTTCTTAAAGTAGATGGTAAAAGGATTGCCATTACCAACCTCGTTGAACAGTCTCTCCGTGATATTAACGATAACATTTCCATATTTATCGGTATGAATGACTGAACCTTTAATCAAATTCGTTTCCAAAATAGGTTGTGTAATAAAGACTTTCTTGACGTGATCAATTGGTTCACCAATTTCTTTTAAATCAAGTCCTTGTACTAATTTTAGAATGGTGGGAATATAAATATAACGTGTCGGAAAACGCAATGCAAATTTTGAGCTAAAATCATCAATTCGAACGATCTCTTCGGCATTTTTATAATCGGTCAACAAAGAAAAAATACCATTATCACACCCTACAAAATATTGCCCATTCAATTTCATTACAATTGGATATAAATTCGAATCAGGATTTCCGATACTAATTTGCGGCAAAGCGTCTACACCTAAAAAATGAATGGTACCTGCGGGAAAATCGCGCATAATGTTATTGACAAAATAAGCGGCCTGTGCTATGTTGAAGGATTGAATATTATGGGTCACATCTACTAACTGAATTGAGTCTGATCCACTGCATAGTTGTCCCTTTAAAGAGGCGACATAGTGATCCGTTAAACCCAAGTCCGTTGTCAATGTAATTATTTGCATCCTAAACACTTCAAAATTCGTATGAAAATCATCTCAAAAGACCTTCACATGAATAGAAATTTATAATTTTACCCAAAATTAATTTTAATTTTAAGTAATAAGAGCTAAAGCTCCATAATTAATTAACATTTTGCAGGAAAAAACAATCGAAATTGAAGGGGTTTCACCAGTAGATTTACTTGGTGTTAACGAACAAAAATTAAAACTTATTCGAACCTACTTCCCGAAATTAAAAATAATTTCGCGTGGAAACATTATTAAAGTTGTTGGAGAACCAGATGTAATAGAAGCATTCGAGAAGAAGCTTACGCTGCTAATCAATCACCTTATTGATTTTAATGCCCTTACAGAAAACAATATTGAAACTTTAATGGTGAAGGAAACTGAAGCCATTCCCTTCAAAGATTTTGGAGACACCATTGTGCATGGAAATGGAGGTAACCTCATCAAAGCGCGCACAGCAAATCAGCGTAAATTGGTGAAGGCATCCATGGAAAATGACATGGTCTTTGCTGTCGGTCCTGCTGGAACAGGTAAAACCTACACAGCCGTTGCCTTAGCGGTTAGAGCACTTAAAAACAAAGAAGTTAAACGTATCATCCTAACACGTCCTGCCGTGGAAGCAGGAGAAAACTTAGGGTTTCTGCCCGGTGATATGAAGGAAAAGTTAGACCCTTATGTACAACCTCTTTTTGATGGCTTGAGAGATATGATTCCGACCGAAAAATTACTAGAGTACATTGAGAACGGCGTCATTGAAATTGCTCCGCTTGCCTTTATGCGTGGACGAACATTGGATAAAGCCTTTGTGATTTTGGATGAAGCGCAGAACACAACGGTTAATCAAATGAAAATGTTCTTAACCCGAATGGGAAGAGACGCTAAATTTGTAATCACAGGAGATCAAACACAAATCGATTTACCTAAAAATCAAAAATCCGGTTTAATTTCGGCGGTCGAATTATTAAAAGACGTTGAAGGAATAGAAATTGTCGAATTAAATGGAAATGACGTCATTCGACACAAACTTGTGAAACGAATCATTGAAGCCTACAATCAAGATTAAATTTAGCCAATAAATAGAAAAAGCATGAACGCAATTAAAGAATCAAAATTCGAATTTCCAGGACAAACGAGTGTTTATAATGGTAAAGTTAGAGATGTGTATAGTTTAGAAAATGACCTCCTTGTCATTGTTGCATCTGATCGAATTTCAGCATTCGATTACATCCTTCCTAAACCTATCCCCTATAAAGGACAGGTTTTGAACCAACTTGCTGCAAAATTTTTACGTGCGACTGAAGATATCGTACAAAACTGGCTCATTGACACACCGGATCCTAGCGTTGCAATCGGTCACAAATGTGAACCATTCCGCGTAGAAATGGTGATCAGAGGTTATCTTGCTGGGCATGCTGCACGTGAGTATAAAGCAGGCAAACGCATGCTTTGCGGAGTTGCACTGCCCGAAGGATTAAAAGAGAATGATAAATTCACAACCCCTATTATCACTCCTGCCACCAAAGCGGATGAAGGTCATGACGAAGATATTTCTCGTGAAGAAATAATTGCACAAGGAATAATAGCAGAAGCAGATTATCTATTATTAGAAAAATACACCCGTGAATTATTTCAACGTGGCACCGAAATAGCTGCAGAACGTGGATTGATTTTGGTGGACACCAAATATGAGTTTGGAAAAAAGAACGGTCAGATTTATTTGATTGATGAAATTCACACGCCAGATTCTTCACGTTATTTTTATGCAGATGGGTATGAGGAACGCCAAGCCAATAATGAAAAACAAAAACAATTATCCAAAGAATTTGTGCGCGAATGGTTGATCGCAAATAATTTTCAAGGCCTAGATGGTCAAGTTATTCCTGATATGCCAACAGAATTTTTAGAGACTGTGAGCAATCGTTATATCGAATTGTACGAGAAAATTACCGGTGAAGAATTTATCAAATCAGATGTCTCCGCCATTCAAGACCGCATTGAAAAAAATGTGCTGCAATTTTTGGATAATCGATCATAAGATGAAATTTCAGCATATAACCCTCTTCTTCTTTTTTCTGTGTAGTCCTGGCTTATTTGGACAAACTGAAAAAGAGGTAGAAAAAGCTGAGAAATTAAATGAAAAGGCACAGAAAAAGGTCGAGAAAGGAAAAAAGATAAAAGCAATCGATCTCTTTTCTAAATCCTTAACCTATAATGAAGAGAATTCTTATACCTATTTCCTAAGAGGTCAGGTTTACCTGTCACTAAACGAATACGAGGTTGCTATAGAAGACTTTGATCGAGCGATAAGTAAAAACCCCAGTGAAGGAGGTTTTTATTGGAAGAGAGGGGCTTGCTATATTGCGCTTGAGGCCTTTGAATTCGCATTAGCCGATTTTGAAAGTGGAGAGAAACGTGTGCAGAAACTATCCCTGTCTGAACAAGAATCACTTGTTGAGGCTTATTTATACACTTCGCGCATTGGTCAAGCCCTGCCCTATTTGAATGAATTGATCGCTCAAAAACCGGATGAAGTTCACTATTACCTTCAACGTACGACTTGCTATCTAACACTCGGACAATTGAGAGAAGCGCATACCGATTTACGAAAATTAGAAGAACTCGGTGACACCTCACACGAACGGTATAAGCTAGAAACCTTATTCCACATGCAGACGAAAAATGTCGCCATGGCTGTTGAATCTGCACGAAAGAATATTAGATCAAATGATCCTGTCACAGTTCAAGCTGAAGGATATCAATTACTCTCCAACGTTTATTACTCAATTCAATACAGGGATTCAGCAATGGTTAATATCAATCGAGCTATTGCATTAGACGCTCAGGCGGCCTATCATTACGATCGTGGTTGTTATTATGCAGATGTCGAAGAATTTAAAGCTGCTTTAGAAGATTTCAACACTACAATTTCCAAAGACAGCACCCATATTGGAGCGTATAATAATCGCACTTTTTATAGCTGGTTTCCTGCGAAGGAATTTGAAAATGCGGTTGATGATCTATCAAAAATTATTGCGTTAGATTCCTTAAATGCTTATGCTTACAGCAACAGGAGCTATGCTTATTTTGGGCTAAAAGAATTCGATTTAGCCTTTAATGACGCCATGGCTTCCTTTGAGTTAGAACCTAAAAATCCATACCTCTACAAAAATATGGCTCTCATTTATTTTGCCATGGGTAACGAAGTTGAAGCTCAATCTATGATTCAAAATGCATTAGACTGGGGATTTCCAGCCCAAACCGATCCTGAATTCCTCTTCTTACTTGATTATTTTAAGATCCCTTCCCCTTAATTCGCTAAGGTTATTTTTTGAGTGAGAACACCTTTATCAGAACTCACTTGTATCATGTAGACACCGGCTGACTGTCCTGTCAGATCTATTTGAGTGACATTCTTCGCATTTATTACAGTTTCTCCAACGATATTATATACAATAACATCTAATAACTGTGTTGAACTGAGAAATACAAGTCCATTCGTTGGATTCGGATAGACACTTAAATCAAAAATCGCTGTTTCATTTAGAGATACATCATTCACTGTTCCGACGACTATTTCGAGTGTTGCAATACCACAATATCGGTCTGTAACCGTAACGGTATAAGTACCACTTGGAAGGTCAACTAAATCCTCATCAGAAGATGAAAACCCGTCCGGTCCAGACCAACTGTACACATACGGTGCCACTCCTCCAGATATCGTTAGGTCAATTGACCCAGTACTTTCTCCGCTAATAGACGGCACAATGAGCGCCTCAAGATCAGCTCCAAACAGGAGGCTTGAAAAGAACAGACTCATCACGAAAACGGTGTATTTATTTTTCATAAAATTATCTTTACTATTAATTTTTTAAGTTCACTAACTGACCATTAGAAAAAAGAATTTGATTGATTGTTCTTTCTAAATTCAGTTTGTTGGGAGATATAATATAAGTTTTATTTTCATCTCTATCTTCTAAGAAAAACGAAGCTCCTAATCCTGGATTCTCCGCCATTTTTCTTTTTTGACCCAGACCGTTTAGCCCCACTTCTACAAAATCACCCTCATAGGTCACGAGACACAATTGATCTTGAAAGCTAATCAAATTAAAATAATTTGTGATCGGAAACCCGATTACCTCCGAACGTTTCCAACCCTCTCCTGTATAGCACCAGACTGTCAACTCATCATTATTTGCAATGGCGACCCAGTATTGATTTTCATGTAAAATTGCATCAAAATAGAAATGGTGCAAATACTTCGATCTTTCCTTAATAAACAAATACGGTGCGTTGATGTGATACATGTGCTGATCAATACTCTCCATGATCACTTCTTCCGCTTGAACAGCTGGTCCCCATTGACGCAGTCCATCAATCGGAATCATTTTGATTGACTCGTTGCGATCATTTAAAGAATGATCTAAAAAATTAATGGCGAAGAGATGATCTTCATCTAAATCCCACGCCAACGGATTCGTTTCGGCGCTTATTCCTCTGCCGGCTGGAACAGCATATGCTTTTGCATATTTTAATGGTTGATCAACAGTACCTGTATAGAGCGTCGCTAATTGCAAATTTTCGTCCACCGTCATATAATAAAACTGTCCACGTTGAACAATCATCTTTCGTTCTAGCGATTGAGCGAACCCATTTACTAAAAAGAAAAATACGATAAGTGAAAGTATAAATTTCATTTATTAAAAGGTTGTAATCGATTCAGATAAAACAGTAGCACCCATATCATTTGTAAAGCGCGCGAAGGTTATGCCACCAGAGGTATAACGATAGCCCCACCCATCAAAGGCATCAAATGGAATATCAGATAGACTTGCAAAAGTCACACCGTAACAAGCGTCATAATAGACACCATCAATTAAAGCGATTTGATGATTATTAAAATATGAACTAGGATTGGGAGAACATTGCCCCGCTAAACCATTTTGATCTGTTACATCTGCCGTTAAAAAACTATAGGCCGTAAATGGCGCAGGTAAAAGCGTCGTGTACGTGTTTTCATAAGGATATTCAGCACAACCTGCTCCGGTCGCCTCGCCGTATTCCCAATTCTTAACCAAAAAGCGATTCACAGAATTACCGCCACATGCCGTTGAATAAACAGGTGTAATGTATACGTAGTTATTTGTGCGAACGACCCCTTGAATTTTAATGGTTGACAAAAAAAGTTGCGCAAACGTATAGCATTGTGCATTTCTAGCATTCAATAAAGCTCCAAGATTCGTGTTCACTGTATTTTTAGGACTGTAATAATGCAGGCTATCATCCGCATAATTCAGTACCACCTGATCTGTAAATTCAGACCAAACTGCAGCGATTATGTCTGTATCCGAACTTTGCGAATTGGCATTTCGACAACTGATGTCGTAAACAGAATGATACCATTTGAAATGCCCTGCTTCAGGCTGTGGCGCTGAGCGTGTGACATAAAGCGTATTTCTGGTCGTATCAGCTGGTCGCCATGTCAGTCCACCGTCAAATGAAACGTCCCAACCAATATTAAACGGTTTAAAAAAACGCGCTATATCTGCTTCGAAGGCAAGCCCCGCAGTTGTGGAAGGATAATAAAGAGAATAAGCATCACCTGCAGGTTCCACATTAATCATTTGAGGGGCGAACGTCATTCCTTCTGGTCCAACGCCTCTCATCCAAAGGGAATCTGGAACGTTTTCACATTCCATTTTAAAGGTAGCATATACGCGCGGAGCATCTCCACTGACATAGGCGACTGGCACTTGGTCAACATTATCAACCTCCCAGTGCGGGGGACCATAAAAACTTCCACCTTCATCTCTTCTAATCGGTAAATTACCTCCAGTGAATATTGCCGTTTGGGCACTGATAGACGCATAAGAAAAATCTTGTGCTACAACCTTACCTGAGAAAGCTGTCAAACAAGTAAATAGTACGGTCGCTAATTGCGGAAATAATATTTTATTCATAACCTAACTAAGGTAAGAATTATTTTATCAGCTGCAACAGAATTAAAAAAAAACATCTTTCAACTAGCCGACTAATATGCCTTTGAACCGATAACATTACCATATGGATTATAACTACATACCCAAATCTCTCCGCCGTGTTTACATTTCTGCATTGCTCCGCCAACTTCTGTTGTATTCCGCCAAATTAGTTGTGAATAATGACCTGTTCGTCTTCCTGTACTCGAACGGTAAACGGTATACTTATGGTTGTAATATCGCTCCTCTGAGGCCCACATGTCAACCACTTCTGTAGCAGATGCACTTCCACTGGTCCAATATATGTTTTCGCCGTAAGGGCTATCGCTATGGGCAAGATCACATGTTTTAGATAAATGATTCGCCCAATTTTGAGCGTAAACTGTTAATTCATCTGACCAAACTAGTGGGGGAACCCCAACCTTAGATCGATAGAAATTATGCCGATCCAATAACTCTTCCTTATTAATGGAAGGAGCTAGCGGTTCTTTTTGCTCAAAAGAAGCAGTCATCAAGAAACTTGACACTAGCATAAAAAATCCGCTAAAGTTCTTCGTAATATTCATACGCATCAATTATATCCAAATAAGTCCCATCAAATCCGACATTTAAAAGTGAGGTCAAATAAGCATCCTCATTTCCGTATAGGATAGATTTCCATGATTCCATCCAATAAAAAACCTTATAATTTCCACGCCACAACTTATTCTCTTTGTACAACCATTCGGGACTCGTTTTAAACTTTCCCCATTCTTTTTTCCAATAGGAACGATAATCTTCTGCTTCGCCAATACTCATATAGGCAATAACCAACCTTCTGCCGCCATTAGCCTTCCATTTTAAGGCTTCAATTTCGGCAGACGAATAGCGCTCATCATTAAAATCCCTATCGATCAAAACCAGGTCGTAATTTGTTTTATTTAAAGCACTGAGAAAGGTTTCTTTTGTTGCAAATTCCTCTGTGGCATTGATTAAATACAA
>JALQVX010000007.1 GCA_023263555.1 Crocinitomix sp. | reverse complement strand
TATGCAAACAAAATTCGCTTTACCTTAAATTTGAGTGGATTTACCTTAGGAAAGATCCTTCCTTCTGTTTTTTAGTCTTTCTTCTTCCTCAATTCATTTTTTGGGGAAAAGTTATTGGGAAAGATAATGGCGTACTCTTCGTTGTGTCTTCACAAAAGCGGGTGTTTATGACTTACCGCTATATATCGTGATATTCGGTTAAAGAATTAATTAAACAGGATCTGTCATTCCGAAGGTAAGAAATGAAAACCTCTGAATGTGTCCATAGCGCTTTTCAACTGAATAGGGTCTGTTTAGATCTTAAATTGATTGCGATTTAAAAGAGTATTTAGCGTGCGCCAAATAAGATCTTAACGAATTAGAGTTGGATGAAAAGTCAAAAAGTTTATCCTGACTATCTCATCTTGCCGCGCTTTCCTTTGCTCATTTGAGCCATGCGCATTTGGTTTTGTGAAGTGGCTCTACCCATTTGCTTACGTAAGCTTTTGATATGTTCTGTAAGCATTCCTTTGGTATCTAATTTTTTTGCATCTGTTAGCATCACTTCTGCTTCTCTGCGTCGACCAGTTTGAAGGCAAATGGCACCAATATTCATTTTGGCCATAGCTTGATCGTGATCCTTTTTAAGACCTATGCTCAGCGCTTTACGAAATAGCGATTCTACTTGTCCCATAGATGAGCTTTGAGAATATGCAATTCCAGACAAGTAAAAAAAGTAAGCGCGTTGGCCTTTAAGTAAAAATTGAGGTTGTTTGATACGACCTAAATATTTTTGTGCTTTCTCCATGTTCTGCTGACGCATCTGAAGGGCAGCGAGAATTAAATTTTCGTTACGTAATAAAAGCAAAACGAAAATGGCAGAAATGAAAATGAAGACAATTCCCCATCCCCAATAGCCTGTTGCAAATAAATAAACAGTAAAAAAAAGTGAGCCTAAGGCAAGAACAGATTTTATTAGTAAGCTGATCATAAGGTATAATGATTAATCAATTGTGGCAATACATTTTAATTCGATAGCAATAGGGGTCGGAAGACAATTAATTTCAACTGTGGTACGACACGGTTGGTTGTCTTTGAAATATTCGGCATAAACTTTATTGTACACTTGAAAATCTCTTTTCATGTGGACTAAAAAAACCGTGACGTCCACCAATTGATCCCAAGATGATCCTGAAGCTTCTAAGATAAGTTTGACATTGTCAAAAACTGAACGACATTGTGCTTCAAAATCAAAGTCAATAAAGTTGCCATTGTGGTCAAGCTTTAGGCCAGGAACGGCGGAGTCGTTAGTGTCTGAGCCCGCTACGCGAGGACCTACACCAGATAAAAATAGAAGATTCCCAACACGTCTCGCGTGCGGGTACAATCCAACTGGTTTCGGTGCTTTTGATGTGCTAATTTTATCGGACATGCGTGAAATTTCATACAAATATAGGTGATTTAAGTAAAGAAGAAGTCCCCAATACCATTCAATTTTTGGTATCTTTGTTTTATGTCTCGCAAAATTTTTCTACTCGCTGCCGGATTAGGCTTTTTAATGGCGCTCATTGCGGCTTATTTTGGATCGAGTATCCAAAATGCAAAAACCAACGATCCGATTAGTTATCTCAACGAGATGGATCATATTCATTATTATAATACGGCATTAATTCCTCAATTAAATTATCGCGCAGCGATCGTAACATTGCCATTTGTAATTCTATTGACATTGGTAGAAATTTGGGTTTTGATTAAAACACCGTTTCGTATTCCACGCAATATTTCAATCGGTTTGCTCGTTGCATGCGGACTATTAATACTCATTTCAATCCTAACGCTTAACGATCCTTCCGGGTATGATTTCAGCATATGGGGCTATTTTTGGATGGCTATGGGTTTGTTTATCATAGCTGGAAATATCCTATCAGGAATGATAAAAAAGAATCCTTCCCGATAAGCATAAGGTTTAATCTAATCTTCATCTTTAACAAAAAATTAACTTTTATTGAATTATAAGTAACTGATTATAAGTATTTTATGATTTTGGCATACGACTTGCAATCATCTTAATATGTTTAATTAAAATTTAACTATTATGATCGCAAAAAAAAGTGCTAAGGCAGACCTGGAGAAAAAAAGGTTTGCATTTTTTCAAATCGGCTTGATCCTTTCCGGATCCATGGTGTTGGCCGCCTTTGAATATTCTACTGTCAATCCCAACGAAGAAATTCTTTCGCAAACAACGTTTTGCGAATTAGGGACAACAGAAGATCCTCCAACTGAAATTGAAATTGAAAAACCAACGGTTAAGTTTGTTGCAACAAAAATCATTGATGATGTAACACCAACTCCAGACCCAATTGTTGATCCATCTCCTGTCGTTGATCCGGATCCAATTGTTGAACCGATCATTGTAGATCCAATCGAAGGTGGAGGCCAATGGAGTGGAGGTACAGGTGAATTAAAGGTGGAACCAATTATTGAATATCCTGATAAGGAACCAATTTTTCCTGGAGGTACTGCCGCAATGGGTTCATACATTAACAAATCAATCGAGCTGCCAAACTATATTCCCGATTATGATCAAGGAACGGTTTATGTAAGTTTCGTTGTAAATAAAGATGGATCAATTCAAGACGTTAAAGTCCTTCGTGGATTGTCTAATGAATTGAATAAAGCAGCTGTTGCCGTTGTGAAGTCAATGCCAAATTGGACACCTGGGGAGTCTAACGGTAAACCGGTTCGGGTTCGATACACATTGCCAATTGCAATTAAATTAAGATAATTACCCAAAACCCAATAAGTAAACAATGCCCGATTCGCTGTATGTGTATCGGGCATTTTATTTTTTTTATGTTACTGGAATGGAGTGTTGATATCTTAACATATTCAGTTCTTTATTTATGCACCCAAGTTTTCTGTTGGAATTTTGCAGTTAAAATTCTATTTTTGTCATGTGTGATCTATGCATTTGTTGGAAAAACAACTTTTTTTAAAATCGCACGCAACTTTTTTAAACCAATTGTAGTCTACTTTATTGTAATCACGATTATATCGACCTTTAAGTTGTTTACAACAGTTGAATAGTCACTATTTTTAAAAAACAAAAAAATGAGTAAGTTGAAAAAAATCTTCCTATTGATGGCACTTTCAGTGGCGTCTTTCTCGTTTTCACAAGATCCGATCACGGCTGATAAATTTAGCCCTGCTACGATTTCGGGAAATTATTGCTTAGTGCTTGACAATGCGTCGGAACTAGTTGAGTTCTACTCGGCTGATGCTTCAGGCCTTAATTGGACTTCCGCTGCTGAAGCCAAAAAACAATGTGGTTTTCATTCAAATAATTTGGTGACCTTTGACGCTGATTATGCGAACAACAAAATTCTTGTTCACATTCATTTGGATAGAACAACTGAATCGAAAGATTTGGTTTGGTGGAATCAATATCTTCAAAGTATTTGTAATTAAGCGACTTTAAACTTTAATATTATGAATTTTTCTAAACGATTTAAATCAATCCTGACATTAGGCGTTGGCTTATTACTTGGATCAACGTCTTTTGGACAGTTGGTTGCAGGTAACGCGTACCTTATGGGGGATTTGGTTAATATTGCCGTGGACGGTGCAAAAGGAAAAGAAGGTACTTTAAACGGTGCTGGTTTCCATTATCGTGGAGGTGCAGGAACTGTTCCTTGCGGTTTCGTTGCCGATCCCGCAGCTACAGGATGGGATCCCTCTTTGTTTGATGGGGATTTCTTTACCCCAGGTTCTCCTGAAAATGGATTTGGGATCGAATTGAACGGCGTGAACTATAATAATAATGCTTACGCAGCAGATTCAGATATTTTACCTAAACCAGGTTTCCCAATTCACACCGTTGAGGGTGATTGTATCACTGTCGAATGGGAAGGTGAAATTGCTGGAGTTTCGGTGAACGTAAAATACCACTTGGTTATCGACGAATTATTTTACACGACTGAAATCACATTGGTAAATAACTCAGATGATGACATCTTAGATGCTTATTACTATAGAAATGTGGATCCAGATAATAATCAACCGATTGGTGGATCGTTCACAACAACGAATACAATTGTATCTCAACCGGGAGCTGATTGTCAAAAATCATTGGTCTCTGCTGAGCAAGCCCTTCCTCACCCTTCTTATTTAGGATTTGGTGCATTAGGTGAAGCTTTCCGTGTTTCTCACGGTGGTTTCTCTAACCGTTCTGGATCTGATATTTGGAATGCTACAGGTGGTCTTACTGGTACAATTGGTGCGGTTGCAGTGGCAGATGCTGCCATATCTTTAGCGTATAAAACAGATTTGATTATTGGTGATACCGTTAATTTTACCTATGCAATTGTATTGAGTGAGGCTGCTGTTGAAGGAGCTTTCGCGAGTTTATATTATATCGATTATGAGTCAATTGGTGGAATTGGTGGTGGTATCATTAACCAATGTAACCCAACGATTGATACAGCTCAAAGTTGTCAAGGAAATCCAGTAACATTAACTGTTGATGGACCAAATGCAGCTGATTATGATTGGACATGGACTTCGGATCCAATTGATCCAGATTTGGTAGACGGGCCTACCGTAGTTGTGACGCCTACCGAGACAACTACTTATACAGTATTAGGTACGCCTGTTTCGGAATGTCTCGTTTCAACCATTACAAAATCAATCGTAGTTGAATTTACGGAAGGACCTCAGATTGAAATTACGGATCCAGGACCGTTCTGTGAAGACTTTGATTTATCCACACTTGAGTTTACAGATGTTAATGGAATTCCGCTAACAGTGACTTATTTCTTCTCTGAAATGCCAGATAGTGCTACGCAAGTTGAACCAATTTACGCAGGTTGGCCTATGATGGGTCCAGATGATGAAGTTTGGTTGATGATTGGTGATACTGCTGGTGGATGTTTTGACGCGGTATTGATTGAAATAGATTTTGGTGGTCTTGGAGCTGCTGGTGATGATTCGACAATTGCTTTATGTGGAACACCAGGTACAATCGTTGATTTACATGATTTAATTTCTGACGGCGCAAATATTTTTGGTGATTTTGATGAAGTTACCTTCTCAGGTCAGTTCAATGCTGCAACAGGAGAATTAAACGTAGGTGGTTTAGGCGGTACATATGAATTTACATATACCGTTGTCGGAGTAGCGCCTTGTCCTGATGATGAAGCAACGTTCTTTGTGGAAGTATATCCTCAACCAAATGCTGATTTTGAATATGAGGTTGATGGTGTCTCTTCTGCTGACGGATTAGCAAGTACATGTATCATTAATACAGTTGATTTTATCGACGTGTCTACAATACCAGGTGGTGGAACAATTACGACATGGGATTGGGATTTTGGAGACGGAACAGGTTCTGCTTTAGAAAACCCTTCGCATCTGTATACAACTGTTGGAACGTATACAATTACCTTGACAGTAAGTACAGCAGATGGTTGTACACATACGTATACAAAAACAATCATTGTGTATACGGAGCCGATTCTAGATATCATCTTCAATGAGCCTACATGTAATGGTTTCTCTGATGGATCAATCACTGCATTTGTAGCAGGTGGTAGTGGTTCATTTGATATCGAGATTACAAATACGGATGGTACAGTATTAAATGTTGGAGGTTCTAACACTGCAAATTCATTGCCAGCAGGAACATATTTTATTAATGTTGTTGATGGTTCTGGTTGTTCTGCAACGGCAACAATTGTAATTACTGAGCCGCTTGCATTAGAAGCATTCTATAGAGTGGTTCCACCTTTATGTTTTGGTGATCCGGGTTATGTGGTAATCGATTCAGTGACTGGTGAAGACATCAACAATCCAATGGCTTATTTCTGGGCTCCTGAGACTGATGTTGAAAATGGTTTTGACGCGGATTCAGTAAATATTGGTGCCGGTGATTATGTCCTTACAATTAACGATTCTCATGGTTGTTCGAATGTTATAACAATTACTATGACTGAACCACCTCTATTGTATTTCAACGAGGATACGGGTTACGACCCTGCTTATTGTAGATTGTATGGTTACCAAAATGGAAATGGTGTAGTTTATGCATCTGCTTCAGGAGGAACACCAGGGATTACTTATGAGTGGGAAGATCTTCAAAACGGAGATGTCACTGATAACACAACATGGGGTGGAAGAAACCCGGGTGATTATAGAATTACTGCAACGGATGCAAATGGTTGTATAGTTTCTGAAGTAATTACTGTTGATTCATTGAATCCAATTGCTGACTTCACTGTAAATTCAGATCAACTGAACATTGATTTAAAAGGTACAGCTGATGTAGACGTAATCTTTACAAATACGTCTCTTTACTTTGCTAATCCAAACAATCCATTGGCAGACACAACGTTCTTCTGGATC
Source organism: Crocinitomix sp. (assembly GCA_023263555.1). Lineage (GTDB taxonomy): Bacteria > Bacteroidota > Bacteroidia > Flavobacteriales_D > Crocinitomicaceae > Crocinitomix. The sequence continues at coordinate 18,922 of JALQVX010000007.1, read as the reverse complement.
TTGGATAATCCAAATGCAGGATGGCAAATTACACATGATTACAATGAAGAGTTTGACACAATTTACAAACCAAGAGGAACAAGTTATGATGTTGAAGTTTGTTTAGTAGCCATGAATAAAAATGGATGTACGGACACTGCTTGTAAAATCATTACCGTATTTGAACCGATTGCTTTTGATGGTGTAAACATCTTCTCACCAAATGGAGACGGAATTAATGACGTATTTACGTTCGAATTCAAGTCGGCTTCAATTGCAGAGTTAGAATGTGTAATCGTCAACAGATGGGGAATTAAAGTGGGTGAAATCCTTACACCATTTGGAAGTTGGGATGGTACCGATATGAACGGTGACCCTTGCTCGGATGGTGTTTATTTCTATACCTATGCGGCGAAAGCCGATAATGGTGAAAAATTAGAAGGTCAAGGAACGATACAAATCGTTGGATCGAAATAAGCTTGATTGTGAATATATTTTTAACGGGCTGCCCATTTGGGTGGCCCGTTTTTTTACGCTTATTTTTTGGTGGGGTAGACTATCTCAAGTTGAAATGTTACGGCACTAAATGTAAGAAATAGTAAATGCCAATTGATGGCTATGTGACAAAACAATTCGCGCGAATATTTGGGTTTTGGAAATTGGATTGTTTCGAATGGTTAAATGATTTTTAGTAACTTAAGGAAGCTTTTACCTCTTGGAATTAGGATTCACTGCCGCGAATGAAAATATGACCTGTAATGCGATCTCTAAAAATTTGAAAATCATCAAAGTCATCTTCAGTATAATATCCCTCGTATCGTTTTCCATTAACGGGCAAAAACCAATCGTCCTGTTGACGAATAAATTCGTCCTCATCTAACAAAGGAATCATTTGGTTATGCTCAATTAAGTCAAGGAAAAAGGTGTCGTTTATAGCTACTTCAAAGCTGTATACACATTCTAACCAATTTGGATGTTCTGCATCCCAATAGTCACAATGAATAATATCGACGTCAGTCGGCTTGGTTTGATGAAGCGAGCAAGAAAATGCTGCTCACAGTTGAGGTCTCCTTCCATTTCTAAGTCGTCATGGAGCATGCTAGAATCTTTTAGATCGATTTTAGTTCCGTTCGCAGTTACCGAACTATCAGTCGGACGATTGACTTCATTGATAGCTGAAATTTCTTTTTGATCAGGTGAGCAAGACCAAAATAGCATGAAAACAAGGATCTGCGAAGAATGTTTTTTAATAAGAGTTAGTTTTAGGCGCAAATATAGTTAAATTTATACGTACTGATAATCACCTAAATAGTTATAGCCCCTCGTGATGATTATCACTTTCTTGTGCCTATTAAAAAATGAATCTAAAAGGTTACTTTTATAAAATATAGACATTAACCTATAATTGAAAGATCAAGACATCATATCGAGAATTAAAAAAGGACAGACCGAAAGGGCTCTAAAAGTCCTTTATAAAGAATTTCCAAAAGTTCGTGCCAATATCATAGCAAGTGGTGGAGATCATGAAATTGCAGAAGAAATTTTCAATGATAGTTTAATCTTATTAATAGAAAAAGTGTCAGAACCAACCTTTGAATTAACATCAAAACTCTCCACATACCTCTATGGTATCAATCGATTTATGTGGATGAATGAAGCGAGAAAACGACATAAGAGCCCTGAGTCTGAGTGGCGTGATACCCTTATCCTGACGGCGGATGATCTCGATTTTAATGAAGAAAAGGAAAATGAATTACGTGCCTTAGAAATCGTGTTAGATCAGATTTCTGAGCGGTGTAAAAAATTATTTGAGTTATTTTATTTTCAAAAGAATGACATGAAAATGATCGCGGACAAATTAGATTTTTCCAGTGTCAATTCAGCAAAAACCCAAAAATATAAGTGCATGGAGAAAGCCATGAAATTGGCGAAAGAAGTAAAAATAGTATCCCCAACAATTGATGTATAAATGAGAACCGAATTAACACTTTTAGAAAAAATAGACTTGTATACCTCAGGCAAGTTAACGGGAGCTGAGCTCATTGAATTTGAGCAAGCCATAGATTCGGACGAAACACTTCGAAGTCAAGTTGAAATGCATCAAGATATGCTGCGAGCAGTGAGAAGGAAAGCCCTTAGAAGTCAAATAGCATCAGTAGCGGCAGGGAGTGGAGCAGGTGGAGGATTCACTAATCTAACCATAGCAATAGTTACTGTAATAGGTGTAGGCGCAATCGTGTTAACTACCCTTTTTGTAAATGGAACATTTGATGATCGTGACAATTCTGAATTGGTTACCAACCTAACAGATCAGAATGAAATAACTGTTCGCCCAATTAAAATGGATGGAGGCATGCCTCAAGTTCAAAATTATAAAGAATATGTAGAGGAGCCAGAAACGATATTTTCGTCTCACCAACATTATGAGGATAATAAGACTCATAATGGGGACATGAATGTAACGGTTCGTTTTAGATCGAGAGGAGAAGGGGTTAAAGTGGAACAGCCGAGTCCTGTCATTGTGAATGATGATTTTAGCGAAAAGCAAACGGAGAATGAGAAAATAACCGTTGAAACTGAGGCTTTCAAAACAAAAAATTTAACTCGAAAAGCATCTTACCCAGGAGGCAATGGAGCCATGAAAAAGTTCATGGATAAGAATTTGTATTATCCACAGTCGGCAATTGAAAAATCCATTGAATGTGTTGTCAGGTGTGAATTTCATGTGACTGAGGACGGTTTAATTTCTGAAATTAACGCGGAATGCATCAAGATGGCAGAAAAGGACGGTGTAGCATATAATGATGTTAAACTGCTAATGAATAGACGGATTATGAATGCGTTTATAGGAAATGCGACGCATATTTTACGTACAATGCCGACGTGGGAACCTGCTAAAAATGCCCAGGGTAATCCGATTCTAAGTGTTCAACGGATGTATTTTAATTATGATTTGGAACGGGGTTGTCTCGTCTATCAATTGGACGAGGATTAACGGAAGAGCCAATAGGTAGGGTTGATATTCGTGATCTCTCCTTCGGTTGTGATTTTTCGAATTTCGAAATGTACTTCTGAATTTCCTGAACCATTAATCAATAAGGCTCCAATTTCTTGTTTTACGGTCACCTTGTCTCCTGCTTGTACGTAGGTTTCTTGTAAATTAGAATAGATCGTGCGATAATTTCCATGTGCTATGATAACGGCTTTTCCCGCGCCCGGAATAACGATTACACTTGTTACCTCACCAGCATAAACTGCGCGCACTGTAGAGCCTTTTACAGTCGTAATATCAACCCCATTATTATAGGTGAAAACATTTACGTGCACAGGGTGGGGCTGTTTGCCAAATCCTTTCGTGATTTCACCAGAAGCAACAGGCCAAGGAAGTCGTCCTTTATTGTCCTCGAACCCTTTATTACTCAAGGCGGTTTCTTTCGTAATAGCAGGGGTTGTATTTTTCTTTCGTTCCGCTAAAATTTCTTTATTAATCGCGGCATTAATCGCGTTTTGGATTTCTTGCGATTTTTTTTGTTGGGTTATAAGCTCCTGTTTTAATTGAGCCTCTTGTACTTGCATGCTCAAAATAGTTTGTTTTTGTTTCTCGCGATCGCGAATGTAATTTTTCTGTTCTTGTGTGTTCAATGAAGCAATTCTGTCCTGCTCAATTTTTTTCTCTTCGAGCAGCGCTTTTTGTTCATTCAATGTCATAATCGTCGATTGTATTTTTCGAATTTGATCTGCTCGGTATTTCGATAATTGTTCGAGATACTCCATCCGCTTATTCGCTTGGTTAAATGATTCTGAGGAGAGGACGAAAAACAAAGAAGCTGTAGAATTACGCATTTTATAGGCCTGAACAATCATGTATTGGTATTGTATTTTTTGATGTTCGACCTCAAGTTCGAGTTTGGCTATTTCTATTTCAAGTGTTGCAATATCAGTTTCTAATTTAGAAAGTTGCATTTTTAAATTGTCCAATAATGCCTGGCGATAATGGATTTTCCTTTCGATTAGGTTAACGTTATCGGTCAAGTTTTCCCGCGATTCAGAAGTGCTTTCCAATAGCTTTTGCGTCAAGGCAATTTTTTCAACCAACTCTTTTTGCTGACGTTTAAGTCGGTCACTTTCTTTTTCTTGACCAATTGCCAGATAGGAAAAAAAGCAGAGTAATAGCGCTATGTATTTAATTGCACTCAATGTATGAATCGGGTATATTGATATTAATTTCAGACTCTTCGTTTAATTTAACCGTACCATAATTTAAACGTATGAAGATCGTATCACTTGCGTTTTGAATTTGAATAAGCGTTTCTTCGGGTACTTTAAAGCCATCTACCTCTTTACGTTCAGAAAAATTTACTTTGATTGAAGTCGTATCGGATGGGATTTCAACGTCGATTTCAAATAACTCAAGATCGGGTCTCATGTGATATTGAATGAGCATTTCCTCCTCATTGGGATCGAGTTTATTCTGCTCAAGTTTTACAAAATCCCTTCTTTTATGAGAAGATAAGATATAATGGTCTTGATCTTTAACTCTAATTTGTTCATATTTCGTCCCTTCTTCTAAACCCAAAGGTAGCCCAAGAATCATTCCCTGGAAAAAGTCAAAGTCGAGTGATGTTCCAAATAAGGTTGAGACATAATCCAGCGTTTCGGCGAAATAACATTTCTCGAGCTTTTTCGCGAAGATGATTGAGTCGTGGCTTACTTTAAATGTGCCGTAAACCACAACAGCGGCTTTTATTGTTCCGCCAATTAAAGAATCCACATCAAGTTTAACATAGCAAGAAAAGGAAGCGTTTTGTTCAGGACTTTCAATTTCAACACCGATTCGAACATTCATAAAATCGAAAGGGATTTTATTTTGCTCAAACAACGCATTTTCCAACTCGCGATCACTTTTATGATCTAGACGCTCAACATTTGTTGATGTACGTTGGTTTCCACACGCAACTATTACCAGCGCAATTATGCTGATAGAGAGGGTTTTCAGGAATTTTTTACTGTTCAATTTATACATAATCAGTTACGTGTAGTCAGCAGTGGTCAAAGGTAGAAAATAAATCGTGTCTTAATTTATTCTCCTTCGTAATACACTTTGTCGTCAAATTTCCGTTGTAGCGTCAAGGAGGTATTTCCTTTCTCTATTGCTTCTCCCCAAAATTCTATACCACTATCTTTATTGCCCATTAAAAAGAGCGCATCTCCGCAACGCTCTAATAATTCACCATTTTCAAAATCTTCATACAACGCTTTTTGAAAAGCTTCTGCGGCACTAGCAAAATCTTTTTTCATGAAAAGTATTTGCCCATATAAATCAAGTAGATTTGAATTGCGAGGCGCTTGTTCTAACCCATTTTTAATCTCTGTTTCTGCTTCACTTAATCGATTCGATTTTATCAGATGCCGCACTTTGCTCTCGTAAACATTCACGTTGCCAGGATTTAAAGAGAGTGCTTGTTCGAAATAAAATAATCCCTCTTCCGTATTTCCTTGACGATAATTTAAATCACCAACTTGAAATAAAAATTCTGAACTCAATTGTGGATCTCTAACAACTAATTCTTTTCCGATAAAAAACCACTCTTCTGCTTCTAAATAATGATTCAGTTCTTTCTCGCCTATGCCGGCAAACAAATACAAGATCGGTTGTGATGGAAAAAGTTCAGCGGCTTTATTTCCATTTTTTGCCAACGCTTCAAAATCTTTTTGTTGATTTTGAATACTTAATAATTGCAACCACGTATTGAATGATGAGGGATTGATGTCACAAGCCAATTGAAGTTCTTTTGCACTTTGCTCAAGTTTTTCTTCGGCGAGAAGAAATAATCCATAATATTCGTGCAAGGTTGCATTTTCGACAGTAGGGTCATAAATAATTTTAAATAATCGTGTTAATCCATCTCGAATCGTTCTGTGATCAATTTGGTTTTTATCGGCGTAAGGAATTAAACCGCGAATAATTTCAAGTTTCCGATCTAAGTCTACACCATTATTTTCAAATCCTTTTTCAAGATTGTTGAATGCTCCAGAGAGATTGCCTTTGCGAATTTCTATATCTGCCAATAGGATATAAGCTTGGCTATTGTTTGGATCTTCCTTGATTATCTCAGCGATCATTGCTTGCGATTCAACAACCTTTCCACGATCAAGATAATATTCTGCAACCATTATTTTCGCTTCGATTTGTGAAGGGCTTTCACGGATGAAACTTGTTAATTCGTCAAATGCAAGCTCCGTTTTACCAAGTTTTGTATACAATTCATATTTTGTAAAGGACAATTCGGGAAGTTTACCTGTTTCGATTTCAATTTCATTCAACATATCAAGCGCGGCAACCGATCGTTCGGTGCGCATTAACACATCAACATATTTAAATTTTAAATCAATATTTTTTTCGTTACCAATTATTGTGGCATACAAATCAGCTGTTTTTTCATATTCTGCCCGCTCATAATAGAGATCTGCCAAATGCAATGCATACCACTTATTATCCTTCTTATAGGTATAAGCTTGCTCGGCATGACTGAGGGATTTTTCTTTTTCGCCCTGCGTTCTGTATAATTCGGACAATGCAAAGTGAACAGAAGGATTCGCAGGCTCCAGCATCAAACATTCTTCAAACAATGAAATGGCCTTCTCGGTATGACCAATCATTTTTTCGGAGTTTGCCTCGTGAAAAAGAACTTTAAACGGCTTTCGTTGATTAAAAACACTTTGTTCTGTTCCTTTTTTTTCGGCATGACAACTTTCTAACCCTCCCAAAAAGGAGATCGTCATCAGCAAAACAAGGAATTGTCTGAAGGGTATGCTATCTTTTCTCGTTCTTATCATTCTATAGTCGTATAATCACCAATACTGATGACTTTTCCATGACTTAAAATTTTAGCATTATTGCCAATCATTGAATCTTGTAAAATTGAATTCGTAATCATAGCATTTTTTTGCACGATAGAATTGGTTACTACTGAGTTTTTAACCGTTGTTCCTCTTCCTAAAGAAACGTGAGGACCGATTACTGAATTTTCGAGCACCACATGCTCACCAATAAAACAGGGGGGTATCACAACTGAATTCGTAGAAATTAAGTCTTTTGAAACTAATTCTTCATCTTTGTCAAATTCCAAAACTCGCTGATTCGTGTGCACAGTGACCACTTTATTGCCACAATCTAGCCATTCGGATACTTTGCCAGGTTTAAATTTTGCCCCTTTTTTTGTAAGGTTACGCAGGGCGTCTGGCAATTGATATTCACCCCCTTTTATGATGCCGTTATCAATCAAATATTGTAATTCTACTTTCAGTTTTTCACCTTCTTTGAAATAATAGATACCGATCATAGCTAAATCAGAAACGAAAGTCGTTGGTTTTTCGACAAAGTCAATAATCACATCATTCTCATCCAGTTGAACCACACCAAAAGCGGAAGGATCATCTATTTGTTTCACCCACAAAATTCCATCTGCTTCTTGATCCAAGGTGAAATCGGCCTTAAATAATGTATCTGCGAATGCAACAACAACAGGTCCTTTTAGTGATTCTGCAGCGCAAAGCACAGCGTGCGCCGTTCCCAATGCCTTATCTTGATAATAGATCGTTCCTTTTGCTCCTAATTTTTCCGCAACTTTAATTAGTTCATTTTCCACTTCTTTACCAAAATCTCCGATCACAAATGCGATTTCATCAATTTTTTCAGAAGATGTTTTTGCAATATCTTGAACTAAACGGTGTACAATTGGCTTTCCGCCAACTGGCACTAGCGGTTTTGGTACAGTGAGCGTGTGAGGTCTCAATCTACTCCCTCTTCCTGCCATTGGTACAATTATCTTCATTCTATTCTTTTTTAAATTATATCTTTATTTCAAATTTGGGTAGCTCACGAATTTTACTTGCCTGTGCTACCAAAACCTCCTGTTCCTCTTGCCGTTTCGCTTAATTCAACGACTTCAACAAAGTTGGCTTGATCATGCCGTGCAAATACCAATTGTGCAATTCGTTCACCATCATTTACGATAAAACCCTCTGCAGATAGGTTAACTAAAATCACGCCAATTTCTCCGCGATAGTCCGCATCAATTGTTCCAGGAGAATTGAGAACGGTAATACCATTCTTATAAGCTAAGCCACTTCTCGGTCGCACCTGTGCTTCATACCCGGCAGGCAGAGCAATAAATAAGCCTGTTTTAATCAGTGCGCGTTGCAATGGTTTAAGGCAGATAGACTCATCAATATTTGCACGTAAATCTACCCCAGCCGAAAGATCTGTTTCATATTGCGGTAGTGCATGTTTTGATTTATTTATAATTTCAATTTCCATGGTTTAATTAAAGTTCAAAATTAACAAAATTATCCCTTCTTAAATTGTCGCATTGGTCTTTCAATGAACAGAATAATTCCAACGAATAGGATCAATAAAAAACCGTTGCCTATAAAGTTACTCCAATGAAAAGTAATTTGAGAGCTTTGAACTAAAAAGCTGAGCCCAACGATTAATATGGCCGAGATGAGATACAGTCCAATTTTCCTGAGGTTGTATTTGATCGGGTAATATTTTTGTCCTAAAAAGTAGGAAGCAATCATCATTGAAAAGTAAACCAACATAGTTGTAATAGCGGATCCCATATATCCTAATAAAGGTATCAACGCTAAATTCAATCCCAAGGTAATCATGGCGCCTCCAATTGATATATAGGCACCAAATTTTGTTTTATCCGCCAATTTATACCAAATAGATTGATTGTAATAGATCCCTAAAAATACATTCGCCAAAAGTAGGATGGGCACAATGCGAAGACCCTCCCAATAGGCTGGGTTTGGAATGAACCATTTAAATAGAGGTAAGTTGAGCGATATGACGACAAAAATCAGTGTCACGATAATCACAAAATAGGTCATGATTTTTGAGTAAATTTTTCCTTTATCTTGGTTTTTCTCTTGCGCAAAGAAGAAGGGCTCGGCAGCGTATCTAAAGGCCTGTATAAAGAGAGAAATAAGGATAGACAATTTATAATTTGCGGAATAAATTCCAACCTGACTTTCGGCGTAGGCTAATCCATTTGGTTGGGTTAAAATTTCTTTTAGTAAAATACGATCAATAAGTTCATTGACAATTCCTGCAAAACCGGCCACGAGCAAAGGAAAAGCAAAAATTACCATGGTTTTTACCTGTGCAACCTGCCAAACAAATCTAAAGGCTAAGACTTCTTTGTATAACATGATTGGTTTTACTGCACTAGAAAAGAGGTTGGCAAGAAAAATATAACCAATTCCCATTCCCGATCCTTGTTCTACAAACACAAAAAGAAAGAGGAGATTCAATATGATATTGGTGCCAATCGAACTTAATTGGATGACCGCAAACCGTTTCGGTTCTTCTTGGAAACGAATTTTAGCTAAGAGTAATGAAGAGGTGGCGTCAAATGTCAGTACAAATGCGAACCAAATAATATACCATTTATACTCTGGATGGCTCATCCAATCTGCAATCGATTGTGCGAAACCAACCAAACAGAATAAGACCAAAGTATTTACAACAAGTACGATAGAAAGTGCCTGATTGAAGGTCTTTTCTTTGTCCTCCGATTTGTTAACAAAGCGAAAAAAAGTTGTCTCCATTCCAAAAAGGAGAAGGATCATAAAAAAAGCGACGTAGCTGTACAAAATTGAAACACCGCCATATTCCGCAGGTGTAAAAAACGACGTGTAAAAGGGAACTAATATATAATTAAGGAGCCGACCAATAATTGTTGATCCACCGTAAATGGCAGTTTGGCCCGCTAATTTTTTTAAAGTACTCACCTAATAAAATAAGGGTTTAATGTTCTTATCCCTTGCGAAATGCTGGTTTACGCTTTTCAATAAAGGCGTTTGTGCCTTCAATAAACTCTGGGGTACCAAAGCATTTTCCAAATTCTTCTATTTCGATTTCAAAACCGTCAACACCTTCAACATGATTTGCATTGATGGCACGAATAGCAGCACTAATCGCATTGGGGGAATTTTTAATAATTTTTCCAGCAATTTTTTCAGCTAATGGAAGCAACTCCTCTTGTGTTACAACATGATTTACTAATCCCCATGAATGTGCTTCTTCAGCTGAGATCATTCCAGCAGTAGTTATCATTTCAAATGCTTTACCACTTCCTACCAACTGAGTTAGTCGCTGTGTTCCACCATATCCTGGAATCACTCCGAGTGACACTTCTGGTAAACCAAGCTTTGCATTGTCCGAGGCAATACGGATATGCGAAGCCATTGCTAATTCTAATCCGCCTCCTAGAGCAAAACCGTTGATTGCCGCGATAACTGGTTTGGATAAAAACTCTAAAAAGTCGAATAATATTTCTTGGCCATTGGCACTCAGCGATTCTCCTTCTTCAATTGAAAAATGGGCAAACTCTTTAATGTCAGCACCTGCAACAAATGATTTATCACCAGATCCGGTTAGAATAATTGCCCCAATCGCTTCATCTTTATTTGCAGTGTCAAGAGCATGGTGCAATTCTTGAATCGTTTCTCGATTCAATGCATTCAGTTGATTCGGTCTATTAATGGTGATTTTCAGAACGAAATTATCACGTTCGGTTAGTAAATTATTATAACTCATTTGATGAAAATTTATTTAAAGTTTAAAGCTATGAATTATTCGAATGAATTGTAGCCAATTGTGTCGATACTTTTAAACAGTTTTTTGTGCGCTGGTCTTACCCCCTCTTTTGCTATGAAATTAATGAAATTCGCCTGATAGTATTGGACGCGTATTTGTATTTTTTCTATGCGATTGATCTACCTATGATATTCTTTCCTCAGTTTTCGCAAAAAAAAGTCCTATGCACGCATTTATTTTAAATACCTTTGCGCCAAAATTAGGAATGGTAATTTGATTTGACCTCAAAAGAATCAGATTGCTTACATGAAAAAATAGATTGAATATCATGATTAAAAAATTATTTATTGCTGTCGGCTTAATGGTGTCTACCTTAAGTTTTGGGCAACATTTGCCCATTGACACAACCTTGACAGAACAGCCTGTTGAATCGGTGCAGTTATTTGCCCCTAACGCGTTCACACCAGATGGAAATTATTTCAATGATACGTGGAAGATTTACATAGAAGGAATTGATATCTACGATTTTCACCTAACCATTTTCAATCGAAATGGTGAAATTATTTGGGAATCATATAATACTGCAGGGGAATGGGATGGTACCTATGGTGATCAATTAGCACCGGCTGGTCTTTACCCTTATCGCATTGAAACCAAGGATGCCTTAACGGACAAACGTTACGTTTTCACTGGTTTTATTACCTTGATCAAGTAGTTCGTTTAACGCTTTCTTAGTTTTTTATAGGTTTTGATGGCAATCATCAAAAGAACACTCAATCCAAAAAAACCGAGTGTGCCATAGATCCAATTGAGGTTGTCTTTGAGGACAATGAGGAAAACTATCGCCACAAGGAAAAGAGTTGCTACTTCATTCCAAATTCGGAAAAAATTGCCACTTTTGGAGGACACTCCTTTTTGAAGTTGTTTGAAAAACGAATGGCAAATAAAATGATAGACAAATAAGCCTGCAACAAAGGTTAGCTTAATATGCATGAAGGTTAAACTCAAATAACCGGGTTGTAGATAGAGTAATAATGGACCAAAGATCGCTGTTAAGATAAATGAGGGCCAAGTAATTCCGTACCATAATCGTTTCGCCATTAATTGATACTGTGGAATGAGAATATTTTGCTCTTCTTGCGATCTTGACTTTGCTTCTACTTGGTATACAAATAGCCTGACAATGTAAAATAGCCCAGCAAACCAAGTAACGATAAAGATGATGTGAAGGGCTAAAACTATTTTCATATTATCGGTAAAAATTCATTTCATCAAGATAGGTGAAAACAGGTTCACTAAGCAGGTAGCGAACACTTTTCCCTTCTTTTATCATGTTGCGAATCATACTTGAAGAAATCGCCATAACAGGTGATTCGGTAAGTGTTACATTCGGTAAATCAAGAATTCCATTCGGATCCTCTATTCCATTTTCTTTCTCCTGAATTGTTGCTGTTCGAGGGTAGACCAAAATGGGATAATTTTCGATAAGGTATTCGTAATTTCGCCACTTATGCAGGGTTCTTAAATTATCCTCACCCATAATTAACGTAAACGTGTGGTTGGGATATTTTTCTTTAAGGGCTTGCAAAGAAAAGACAGTGTATGAAGGTTTAGGCAAGTTAAATTCTATATCGTTTGCTTTTAATTTTGGATTGTCTTCAACAGCCACGCGAACCATAGCTAATCTGTGAACATCAGCGAGAAGATTTGCTTTCTTCTTGTGGGGATTTTCAGGACTTACAACAAACCAGATTTCGTCAATATCTGCGGTTTGAACCATATAATTGGCTATAATCAAATGACCAATGTGGATGGGATTGAAAGAGCCAAAGTACAACCCTATCTTTTTAGAATTTTCAGTTTCTATTCCAGCAAAACCCTCAATGATATTTTTCACCGTATCGTCCATTAGCCAATAAATTTAGTAACGACCGCTTTTATTTCATAACATGCTTTTTCTAAATTATCATTGAGTAAGATATAATCAAATTTGTCTGCATGATTGAGCTCTTTATGCGCTTTGTCCAGCCGCATTTTTATCTGTTCAGGAGTTTCAGTTCTTCTGTTTTTTAAGCGCTGTTCAAGCACAAAAAGTGATGGTGGTTTGATGAAAATAGACAAGGCTTTTGTTCCAAAAATCTTTTTGAGGTTTAAACCACCTATAGCATCAACATCAAAAAGAACCGTTTTACCCTCTTGCCACGCTTTTAATACTTCCGCTTTTAAAGTGCCATAAAAATTATCCTTGTACACTTCTTCCCATTCAACAAATTCGTTGTTTTCAATTTTTTGTTTGAAGTCGGGGATACTGAAAAAATGATAATCGACGCCATTCTCTTCTCTACCTCTTGGTTGCCTACTTGCAGCAGATATAGAAAAAGCTAATTTCTCAACATTACGTAATAAATAGCGAACGATCGTGGTTTTTCCCGCTCCAGAAGGTGCTGAAAAAATAATGCATTTTCCTTCTCGGAACTCCTCGAATGTAGGTTGATTTTTTTGATTCATCATGCAAACAATAGCGACGTGTTTATTATAAGGTATTTAGGATTTGTTCTTTGATTTTCTCCAATTCATCTTTCATTCCAACAACTAATTTTTGAAGTTCAGATTGATAAGATTTTGAACCCAGCGTATTGATTTCTCGACCAATCTCTTGTGTAATAAAACCTAGTTTTTTTCCTTGAGAAACCTCTTCATCCAATGTCTCCAAAAAGTAAGAAAGGTGATTTTCGAGCCTATGTTTTTCCTCTGTAATATCAAATTTTTCAACGTAAAAAATTAATTCTTGTTCGAAGCGATTTTTGTCAATCTTCGCGAGTCCAACAAATTCCTCCAAATTGCTTTCTATACGATCTTTAATACTTTTAATTCGTCCTTCTTCATAGCCTGGAACTTGATCGAAAGCTTCTTTTATTTTTCCAATTCTGAGACGAAATTCTTCCGCTAATTGCCGTCCTTCCTCTTCTCTAAAGTCGATATGAGCAGTAATCGCTTCTTCTATTATCGAACATATATAATTCCATTCTTCTGGATCTAATTCTTCCGATTCCGTAGCGAAGACATCTGGCATTTTAATTAATGTACTGAGCAGGTCGTCTTTCTTTAAGTTCAATTCATCTGCTAGTTCAGTAAGCTGTTTATGATAACTGCGAACGAGTTGCTTATTGATCTTTTGGCTTGTTTCATTGCCAATCAATTCTATGCTGATTGAACACTCAACTTTTCCGCGATCAAGTGCTTTTCCGATCATTTTTCGAATGTCAATCTCGTTTTGTCGATATAAATTCGGCATCCGAATAAATAAATCTAAGTTCTTACTGTTGAGGGATTTAATTTCAACTGTGATTTTCTTATTCGCATAAGTTCCGGTCGCTTTTCCGAAACCCGTCATGGATTGAAGCATATGATCGTATTATCTATTTTAACAAAAGTAAGAATAATTGGTTATACGTTAGAAATTAGGGCTAAAACTAAAGACAATCCACTTCAGGGATAGTTTATAAATCAAAATTGGTCGTTCGTGAAATTTCTATTTGAAGAGGGCGCATTTCGAAATACATTTGATTTGAATTACACAATAATCAAGACTTGTGTTAAAAATAAATTAAAATGAAACGAATAGAACGAATTAAGAAAACGATTTTAGTGGGATTATCACTTTATGCTCTCTCAACTTTTGCCCAAATTACAACCTATAGTTATACGGGAGGTCCTCAAACATACACTGTTCCTGCGGGCGTGACTTTGATTCAAATAGAGGTAGCAGGTGGTGAAGGTGGAGAAGGAGACGGTGGTAGCGGAGGTATGGGTGCTACAATGATAGGAACTTTTGAAGTTAGCCCGGGAGATGTTTTGGAGGTGGTAGTTGGTGGTGCGGGTGAGTTTGGTGGAGCAGTCGGTGGCGGATATTCTGGTGGTGGAGGTGGACAATATGTAGACCCTTCTCTAGATAATCGCGGTGCCGTGGCGGTGGTTCTTTCAATTCAGGTATAGATCAAGAGAATACGCCGGCTAACCACACAGGGAATGGAATAGCTATTATTACCGAATTGTTTATTGCAATTGAAATTACGAGTACAACAACCTTGGAGACTTTTGGAGGGGATGCTTCAATTGACATAACGGTAACTGGTGGTGATGGGTCCTATGTTTTTGACTGGGACACAGATGGAACTGGTGATTTTGATGATGCAGAAGATTTAACAGATCTTACAGCTGGCATTTATCATGTAATTGTTGATGACGAAACAGAATGTGAAAATATTGAGGCAGTTATTGTAGTCGGTTCTCAAGTTGGAATTGAAGTTTCAGAGGATGCTCAAGTAAGGGTATTTCCAAATCCAGCAACCGATTATTTTGAAATTGAGATGGATGGCGACTTTATCTTAATTATATACAATAGCTTAGGTGAGCTCGTTATGGTTCAAGCCGGTCAATCAAAAACTGTTGTACCTTGCGCGGATTGGGTCAAAGGATTGTATTCAGTCGTACTGTCCTCTGTTTTAGGCACTAGCACGAAAAAATTGATTATACTTTAGAGGGTTTCACTCATTTAGGATACTATATCACGGATTGAATTTTACATGTTTTATTAAGTCGCTCGCTTTATCAATGTGGGCGGCTTAATCTTTTGATAGAACCCATGTCAAACCGCACTTCACGGGAAGTAAACATGCCTTATAAAATTGGCTTTAAATCATTTTAATAGTCACGTCTCTATTTTTCAGGAGATTAAAGAGTTGTTTTTTAAATTTAAAACGATTAGATTTGGGTAATTTACGCGACCTATGAAATTAAAAATTACCTCTTTTTTGCTGATTTTGGCAGCAATTTCCATATCTCATAATACAGCTTTTGCTCAATTGTCAACCTATGGTTATACAGGTGCTGTGCAGTATTATACCGTTCCGGCAGGTGTTACTTCAGTTCGGATTGACGCCAAAGGCGCTGGCGGTGGATCTGGTAATGGAGGTCCTGGTGGAGATGGGGCTTGTATGTCAGGAACGTTTGATGTTACCCCTGGAGAAATTCTGACAGTTATTGTTGGAGGTCAAGGCTTACAGTGGGGTAATTCAGGTGGTGGCGGTGGCGGTTCAGGCGTTTTGACGAGTGGCGGACTACCGCTCATTATTGGAGGAGCTGGTGGTGGTGGTGCTGTAAATGCAGCGGGTTATGATGGTGTTATTACTGAAGCTGGCGTAAATTCCTCTGGGGCAGGAGGAACTGGCGGAAGCGGTGGTCAAAAAGGGTATAAATTGAATGATTGTGGTTGGGCTTCGGGTGGTGGCGGCTTCACTGGTGATGGATATGGTGGTAACGGATTGTGGGATGGTGGTGCTCTTCCAGGCACACTCGCTGGACCTGGTGCTGGAGATTCTTGGGCATCTGGTGGTGCAGGTGGCACAAATGGTGGTTGTACATGGACTTATCCTAATTCTGGTGGATGGGGTTGTGGTGCTGGCGGTTCTGGTTCATATGGTGGAGCAGGTGGCGGCGGATACTCTGGTGGTGGTGGTGGTCAGTATGTTGATATTAGTCTAGCCAACAGGGGGGGCGGCGGCGGCGGCTCTTATAATGATGGTACAGATCAATTAAATACATCAGGATGTAATTCTGGAAACGGCGAGGTACTTATAGAAGTTTTGTGTAATTCAATGACTGTTGTGGTTTCCGCTGAAGAAGTTTGTGAGGGTGAAGAGGTGACGTTGGACGCAACATCTCCTAGCGGAGCAGTTGTCACTTGGGATGGCGGTGTAACAGATGGTGTTGCTTTTACGCCTCCTTTGGGAACGACGACGTATACTGCGGTTAGTGCAGATCCTGAAGATTGTGAATTAACAGTCGATATTATTGTAAACCCTTTGCCAATAGTTACGTTAACGGTTGATTTGACTGAAATTTGTGACGGTGAAACGGTAACTTTTACAGAGGATGGAGATGCAGATACTTATGTTTGGGATCCTATAGATATTGTTTCTGGAACACCTTATTCTCCTGCTGGTGTAGGCACGGTTACGTATTCCCTTACGGGTACTTTTGATGCGACGGGCTGTTCGACTACTGAGACGATTGATGTAACTGTCAATCCACTTCCAGTTGTTACCGCTTCAGCTGATTTCACTGAGATTTGTTTCGGCGAATCTGTTACTTTCACTGGTGGAGGTGCAGATACTTATGTTTGGGATATGGGAGTGACTGATGGTGTCGCTTTTACGCCGGCAGGATTGGGAACGGTAACATATACAGTTATTGGAACAGATGTTGCGGGATGCGAGAATACCGCAAGCATTGACGTCACTGTAAATGATTCACCTGTTGTTACGGCTAGTGCTGATGATACTGAAGTGTGTGATGGTGAAACGGTTACCTTAACGGGAGGTGGAGCGGCCACTTATACGTGGGATCTTGGGGTGACGAATGGTGTTGCATTTGTCCCACCGTTAGGAACAACGACCTATACCGTAATTGGTGCAACTGTTTCTGGTTGTGAAAATACGGCTTCAATC
Source organism: Crocinitomix sp. (assembly GCA_023263555.1). GTDB lineage: Bacteria > Bacteroidota > Bacteroidia > Flavobacteriales_D > Crocinitomicaceae > Crocinitomix. The sequence continues at coordinate 1,825 of JALQVX010000007.1, read as the reverse complement.
GATATTACTGTTAATGCCCTGCCAACAATAACCGCTGAGGCAGATGAAATAGTGCTCTGTGAGGGTGAAGAAGTTGTGCTATCAGGGGGTGGAGCAGATACGTATGTATGGGATCTTGGTGCAACGGACGGTGTGGCTTTTACTCCACCGCTGGGTGTAACAACTTATACTGTTATTGGTACGGTAACGGCAAGTGGATGTCAAGGGACCGCTTCAATTGATATTACAGTAGAAAGTATGCCTGATGTAACGGCTTCTGCCAGTGAAACTAGTATTTGTGAAGGTGAATCGATTACTTTATCAGGAGGTGGAGCCGATTCGTATGTTTGGGATGGAGGTGCGACTGATGGTGTTGCTTTCGTTCCTGGAGGTGCTGGAACAATTGATTTTACGGTGACAGGAACGGATGCAAGTTCGGGTTGTGAAAATACGGCAATGGTTACGGTAACTGTTAATCCGAACCCACTTGTAGTGGCTTCTGCTACGACCACTGAAGTGTGTTTTGGTGAGGCCGTTACGCTAACTGGTTCTGGAGCCGATACTTATTCTTGGGATGGTGGTATTGTTAATGGTGTTCCTTTTACACCAGGAGCAATTGCAACTACAACCTATACCGTGACAGGAACGACTTCTTTCGGTTGTGTCGGTACAGCAACGATTACAATTAGTGTCATTGATTGTGAACCCGTTGTTCCGTTATTTAGTGTTCAGAATACGGCCTGTGTAGGCGATTGTATCGAGATTACAGACGAAAGTACAGGAGCTGTAGCCGCTTGGGAATGGAACTTTGGAGGTGCCGCAACACCTGGTACTTCGACAGAACAGAATCCTGTGATTTGTTTGACAAGTGCAGGTTCTTATACAATAGAATTAACCACGACAAGTTCGACTGGAGCTATATCTGCGGTCTCTCATGGTATAAATGTCTTTGATAATCCTACGGTTATTGGCGCGAGAGATACCATCATTGATTTAGGAGGCGTTGCGACGCTTGTCGGTGCAACTTTATCAACAGGTACTTTTGAATGGGAACCAACACAAAATATGGATTGCTCCGATTGTCAAATCACAAATGTAAGTCCTGCAGAGAGTACAACCTACACCGTTTATTTTGAGGATCAAAATGGATGTACGACGTCGGATACGGTTATGGTTTTGGTTAATTTTGTTGAGGGTGTCGGAGTGCCGACAGCTTTCTCCCCTAATGGTGATGGATTTAATGATGTTCTATTTATCAAAGGGTTTGCGCTTGAATCTGTTAGTTTAGTGGTTTATAACCGCTATGGGGAGGTTGTTTTTGAAACAACCGATCAACGAATTGGATGGGACGGTACTTTCAAAAATCGTGAGGAGAACCCGGGCGTATTTACTTGGGTATTAAATTATCAATTTTTGAATGGTAAATCAGGTACGCAAAAAGGGAATACGACTTTGATTCGATAAGCATTTAGTGTTCCACCCGTGATTACTTCTATCATTATCTATTTTTAAAGGTTCTCATGAATTCGTTGAACTCAATAGTTGTGGCAGCTTGCTGAACGTGACTGCACCTAAACCTGCCGCTTGACGGTGATCAAGGGAAACCAGAAAAGCAGGATGGTTGAGCAGCCTGTTCACGGAGGTAAATCTAACAGAAAGCGCGAGCGTTGGCCAAGTTAATCGCTCATTTATAATGATCGAAAACTACTTGAGCTTTTGAAGCTCCAACCACTTTGACCAGGTCTTCTAAAGATGCTTCTTTGATGTGTTTTACGGATTTAAAATGTTTCAGCAAATCGGTGGATGTTTTTTCTCCAATGCCTACAATTTCAGTTAGCGCTGTTCC